>NZ_JAJB01000141.1:0-743 GCF_000583215.1 Brevibacterium sp. VCM10 | reverse complement strand
CCGCCTCGGCGAAGGAGGACTTCAACCGATGACCCCGCAGCTGTCCTCACCGGGCGACCACAGTTCTAAGGGTGACAAGTCCGGCACTGGCCTGGGCGACCGCAGCCGCGATGCGGAACTCGGGATCGGGCGCGGACGTTGGCTCGTCCGCGACATCCCTGTCGTCGTCTGGATCGTGTTCCTCCTCGTCGTCATCGCCGCCCATCCTGGACTGCCGGTCGCCAGGTGGTTGATGATCCATCTGCTCGTCCTCGGCGCGGTCAGCCACTCGATCCTCGTGTGGTCACAGCACTTCGCGCAGGCGCTGCTGCACACTCCCGCCTCGGCGCGGGATCGACGCAATCAGAGCATCCGCCTCGGACTCATCAACACCGGCACGCTGGCCGTCGTCATCGGCATGATGACCTCGCTGTGGCCAGTCGTCATCATCGGTGCGGTCGGTGTGGCCGCCGCCGTCATCTGGCACGGTGCCGACCTGTGGGGCAAGGCCCGCCACGCCCTGGCCTCACGCTTCGCCGGAACCATCCACTATTACCGCGCGGCGGCCGCGATCCTGCCGCTGGGCGTCACCCTCGGTGTCATCCTCGCTCGCGACATCGGCGAACCCTGGCACTCGCGACTGCTCGCCGCCCACGCGCTGCTCAATCTGCTCGGCTGGATCGGGCTGACCGTCATGGGCACGCTCATGACCCTGTGGCCGACGATGCTGCGCACCAAGATCATCCCCGGCGCCGAGGCGGCCG
>NZ_JAJB01000140.1:0-525 GCF_000583215.1 Brevibacterium sp. VCM10 | reverse complement strand
GCGGGCCGCCTCGGCGTCGGTGTCGGCGACCATGACGTTGATCCCGGCCATGACATAGGGCTGCTCGATCTGCGCGGTCGGGGCGTCCGTGGTGAACGAATCCCGATAGGTCTTGATCGCGATGTCGATCTGGTCGGGCGCGAAGTGCGAGGCCAGGGAGAACGGCAGGCCCAGCTGACCGGCGATCGAGGCGCCGTTCATCGTCGATCCGAGCACCCAGATGGGCACGTTCATCCCCGCCGAGACCGCGGACTTGATCGGCATCGTGTGTGCCTGCCCGGTCTCGGAGAACCAGCCCTGCATGTCATAGATGTTCTGCGCGAAGTCCTGCGGTTCGGCCGAGGACCGGGCGAGCGCCTGCGCGGTCATCCCGTCCGTGCCGGGGGCACGTCCGAGGCCTAAGTCAATGCGCTCACCGTGGATGTTCGCGAGCGTTCCATACTGTTCGGCGACCATGAGCGGGGCATGGTTGGGCAGCATGACACCACCGGATCCGACCCGGATCGTCTCCGTCACCGAGGCGGC
>NZ_JAJB01000139.1:0-622 GCF_000583215.1 Brevibacterium sp. VCM10 | reverse complement strand
CCGTCGCCGAACTCCTCGATCGCACGACACCGAAAGAGCTTGAAAAGAACGTGTCCTGGACACAGGCCGATGTCGATGAGGCCGGGTGGACACCGGTGACGGAGAAGCACGTCGACGAGGGACTGCCGCTCGAAGACGTTGCCGAGAGCGCGCTGAGGGTCAGTGACAATCTGGCGATGAACATTGTGCTCGATGAGCTCGGTGGGCCCGAGGCGCTCGACGACGCCCTGGAGAAGAACGGTGACATGACGACCGAGGTCACCGACGAAGAGCCGGAACTCAACGACGTCGAAGACGGCAGCACGGACAACACCACCACTCCGGCTGCAATCACTGCCGATCTGCAGAGCCTCCTCGACCCGCAGCGGTTTTCGGACGATGATCGCAGGGTGCTCTTCGACTGGATGTCGGCGAACGAGACCGGTGACCCGCTCATCCGTGCCGGCGCACCCGAGGGATGGGTGGTCAGAGACAAATCGGGGCACTCGGATGCGATTCAGAACGATATCGCAGTGGTCACGCCTCCCGATCGCCAACCCATCGTCGTCTCCGTGATGACAGAAGCCGATGACCCAGAATCAGAGGACGGACCGGCCCTGGTCGCCGCCGTCGCCGAGGCGGT
>NZ_JAJB01000138.1:0-882 GCF_000583215.1 Brevibacterium sp. VCM10 | reverse complement strand
CGCCGAGGCGGCTCGCCGCCGCACGTGGATCGAGCCGACCGTCCCCGGCGAGTTCCGACCCGAGGACGTAGGCACGATCAGCAGTGGAGTCGACGGAATCGTGCCAGCGGGTGGTGGCGCTGTCCGAAGTATCGGCACCGCGGGTGCCGGCAGCCGTCAGCCGTGCCACGAGGTCGGCGGCAGCGAGTTTCGCATCGGCTCGGATGAAGCCGCCGATGCGGGCGTTCGTGGCACGGTCGTCGGTGTCGATCTGCCACACCGTCGTCGAGGGATGGAAGAGGTCTCCGAAACGCATCGTGAACTGATTGAGGGAGGCTCCGAAGACCACGGCGACATCGGCTTCCCGGACGCGATCCATCGCGGCCGGGGCGCCGAAGCCGCCGGCGACTCCCAGGTCGTGTTCGGCAGCCGGGAAGAGATTGCGGCCCAGCGCGGTCGTCACACTCAGCGCACCCGTGAGCTCGACGAGTTGACCTAGCTCGTCACTGGCTCCGGCCAACCAGGCTCCGCGACCGGCGAGCAGCAGCGGGCGCTTCGCCGCAGCCAGATCTGTGGCGAGACGATCCAAGGCCGCATGAGTGAACTCCCCGGTCGGTGCTGTCGGTGCCGGACGGCTGGGACCGGGGACGGCCGGAATCTCACCGATCTGAAGAGTCGCGACATCGTAGGGGATCGCGAGCACCACGGGCACCCGGTAGGTCAGCGCGTGCTCGATCGCGGTCACGGTCGCGGCGGCCGCATCGACCCGACCGACGGTGTACGTGCGTACACCCACCGCCGAAGCCATGGCGATCTGGTCGACGTCCCACGGCCGCGGACCCGATGTCGGCTCATCCCCGACGACGAGGACGAGGGGAACTCTGGCTTGGGCCGCCTCGGCGA
>NZ_JAJB01000137.1:0-1289 GCF_000583215.1 Brevibacterium sp. VCM10 | reverse complement strand
GCGCACCGGTGCGCCTTCGCCTGCGTGGCGGAACGCGTCGAGTTCCTCGTCCCACGCTTCGCCAAGGGCGGTCGCCATCTCCGAGGAGAACTTCGCGGGATCGCCTGCCGCGCGTTCCATCACGGAGCGGATGCGGTCTTCGGGAACGAGGATGTTTCCGGCCGTGTCGGTGACAGCGTGGTAGATTCCCAGATCAGGGGTGTGGCTCCACCGACCGCCGTCGACTCCGGCCGAGGGCTCCTCGGTGACTTCGTACCGGAGCGAGTCCCAGCCGCGTAGCGCGGATGCGATACGGGCTCCCGAGCCTGCGGGCGCGCGCCAGCAGACTTCTGCGCGCACGAGACCGGGCGCTGCCGGCTGGGGAGTCCAGTCGAAGCGTGCCTGTGCGCCGATTGCCCCGCCCGCTGCCCATTCGATGTGAGGGCACAGCGCACGAGGTGCTGAGTGGACGAAGAGTACGCCCTGTGTCATATCCATTTCTGCCTCCTACCTCGGATACGTCTTCCCCTACGATCCGAAAGGAGGTGCTGACCACATGATAGTCGATGTCCGACCCATAGCCAAGCATCAAATGTGCTGGTGGCGTCGGGTGTCTGCAGGTGGCCGACAACCGGCGTTACGGTGGGAACATGACCGACGTTCACAGTGCCGAGGATGCATCGCTCCGGACCATCCGCATGTTCCCCGACTATGCAGATACGGTGCTGTGGGTCAGTATGCCGATCGACTACGAGGACACGGGACTGTCCGAGTGGCTGGTCGCGGAGCTGGAGGCATGGGAACAGTCCTACTATGACTCGCTCGATTCCGATTTCGAATGGGTGACGGCGACAGCTGAACGCACGTACACCGAGGAAGGCGTCCGGCTCGCCCGATTTGTCGCTGCCGAAGTCGGCCCGCAGTTCGTCGTGGAGTTCTCTTCATATGAGGTCAGCGCGGAGACTGTGAAAGTACGGGCGGAGCATTCCGCCGAGAACCCGAAGGCCGAAGCAGCCTTCACACGGCTGTTCGACGAGGAAGAGGCCGAAAAGCGCGAGGCCGAAGAGCGCAGGAGGAACAATCCCGGCGGAAGTTGGATCGCCTACGCTCCCCTGTCCGGGTCAGTCTTCGACCCGAATCAAGGCCTGGGGGCCAGCAAGGGCACGAAGAGGATAGGTCCTGAGCGCGATGACAACTGAGGGTTCGACCCCAGTGCTTAGACGACTGTCGAGTCCTGCGTGGTGCCCCCGGTCGGACTTGAACCGACGGCCAAGGAATTATGAGTTCCCTGCTCTAACCAGCTGAGCTAC
>NZ_JAJB01000136.1:0-725 GCF_000583215.1 Brevibacterium sp. VCM10 | reverse complement strand
CGGCGAGGATGACGATGACGGCGATCGCGACGAACGCTCCCATCATTGCCCAATGCCAATTGCTCACCGCAGTGATCGAGAAGGCCAGAGCGGTCATGATCGCCAGCCCCATCGAGGTGCCGATGCGTTGCCCTGTCTGCAGCACACCCCCGGAGGATCCGGCGTATCGCAGGGGAACCTCCTGCAGAGTCAGAGTCTGATTGGGGCTGATGACCATGCCCTGAGCGGTGCCGATGAAAGCCAGGGTGAGCAGCATCCACCATTCGCTGCCGATGCCACGGGACAGCAGCGCGACGACCCCGATGGTGGCCAGGAGACCGAGGAGGCACAGCGCGATCCCCCAGACGACGAGGCGGCGCCCGATCTGGAAGACGAACCGTCCGGACACATCCGCCGAGACCGCCGAACACAGCGCGGCCGGCAGACCGATCATTCCCGCAGCCAGGGCCGTATGCCCCCGACCCTGCTGCATGTAGATGGCGACGAGGACCCAGACGCTGGTCACGCCCAGGAAGTAGAGGGCGATGATGATCGCCCCGTTGCTGAAGCTGCGGATGCGGAAGAGATCGAGGTCGACCATCGGAGGGCGACCCTGACGCGCATAGCGACGTTCCCACCATGCCCACAGCCAGATCACGCCGATTCCTGCCGGCAGGGACAGCCAGATGTACCAGCCCAGCGATGATTCGACGAAGGGCAGGAGGATGAGCAGGACGCCGACACCG
>NZ_JAJB01000135.1:0-556 GCF_000583215.1 Brevibacterium sp. VCM10 | reverse complement strand
CCGAGGCGGCCCCCGAGTCCGACCCGCCCCGTCCGTCGGTCTCGCCGGAGTCCGAATCCGAGGAGCAGGCGCTGAGGACGACGGCCAGGGACAGTGTGGCACCGGTGAGAAGCCGCCCGGTTCGGCGCAGTGCTGAGGTGCTCATGCTCTCTCCTTCAAGGGGAGTCCGGTTGCACAAGACTATCCGCTGGCAGTCCTCGAAATGAACCGTCTGCCGGCGACTGTGACCGTCTGCCCAGGAACAGACCAGGAATAGAACCGTCTGCCCGGACTGTTGCCATAGGTGACTGAAGTCGTGTGATCGCGCTCTGCGGTCGCACTGCGTCCCCACCGAAGGAGCCCTCCGCCTTGTCCGTTCCGTTGAACATCCTCGATCTCGTCTCCATCCGGGAAGGATCGAACGCCCGCGACGCCATCGCCGAATCGATGGCCTCGGCGCAGCTCGCCGACGAATTGGGATATCAGCGTCTGTGGTTCGCCGAACACCACAACACGATGGGCCTGGCCGCCAGCGCCACGGCCCTGCTCATCTCGCAGGCCGCCTCGGTGACGGAGA
>NZ_JAJB01000134.1:0-784 GCF_000583215.1 Brevibacterium sp. VCM10 | reverse complement strand
ACCCCCGCCGAGGCGGCCCCTGCAGTGACCGTGGTTGTGGCAGTGGGATCAATGGCCACTCCCCCGGCCACGGCGATGAGCACGAGCGCCACTCCGGCCGCAGCCGATGCCAGAGCTCGGCGGTCGTCGAGTTTGGCCGCGGCGGCCCGTTCCTCCTTCGTCGGACGCGTCTTCCGGTGGATGTCGGGGTTCGCTTTGGCCTTGCGGGAAGCGCGGATGCCCCGGATGAGGAACGGCAGGAACATGGCCAGCCCCAAGGCCACGAGCCCCGAGCACAGTACACGGACCCAGCTGGGCACCGGAAGCAGGCAGATGGCCAGGCCGAGGTTGATGATTGTGATGCGGAAGGCCGCGAGTCGGTTGAGTTCGCGGTTGGCGGCGCGCACGGCTGTCGGTCCCCCGCCGAGGACGACGGGGAGCAGGTAGGACAGTGCGCCGAAGAGGATCTGCGCGGCGAATCCTGCTGCCAGTGCCGGGGTCAGCCACGTGAAGTCCGCGGTTGCATTCAGCCAGTCGTCTGCGGTGAAGAACACCCATGCTGTCGCCAGCAGGCAGATGACCAGCCAGGACATCGCCGCGGCCGCCGAATAGGTGGGGTATTCGCGTGGTGGCTTCGCGAGGCCGGCGAGCACGAAGGGGCGGGCGATGAACCCGATTCCGGCGAGGTAGCCCAGCAGGCCGATGCCCGCCGCCCACGGTTGGGCGAACAGGGACGCGGCCAGGGCGATACCCAGCCCGATGAGGAGGAGGGGAAGTCCGCGACGGGCGGCCGCCTCGGCGCCGG
>NZ_JAJB01000133.1:0-1980 GCF_000583215.1 Brevibacterium sp. VCM10 | reverse complement strand
GGAAATCGCCGAGGCGGTCGTTCAGTTCTCGTTTGTGCCCGAGAGAGCTTCGATGACGGTGAAGAGACCCGAATGGTCGAGTCCGCCGTTGCCCTGTTGCACGGTTGCGGCGACGAGCTGGGCGACCGTGGCGCCGAGCGGGATCGCCACTCCTGCCTCGCGGGCGGCGGCGGTGACGATGCCCATGTCCTTATGGTGGAGTTCGAGCCGGAATCCGGGGTCGAAGGAGCGGTCGAGCATCTTCTGCCCCTTCTGGTCGAGCACCTTGGACCCGGCCAGTCCTCCGCCGAGGACCTGCAGTGCCGCACTCGTTTCGACTCCGTAGGCTTCGAGGAAGACGACGGCCTCGGCAAGGAGTCCGATATTGCCGGCGACCATGAGCTGGTTCGCGGCCTTGACGGTCTGGCCGGCGCCTGAGGGGCCGACGAGGACGATGGTCTTGCCGACGGCGTCGAAGACATCGTCTGCGGCGTCGAAGTCGGCCTGGTCTCCGCCGACCATGATCGACAGGACGCCGTCGATGGCTCCGGGTTCGCCTCCGGAGACGGGAGCGTCGAGGGGTTTGAGACCGGCGTCCTTGGCCTGGGCCGCCAGGTCGGTGGCCACATCGGGGCGGATGGTGGAGAAGTCGATCCAGGTGGCCCCGGCTGAGGCGTGGGCGAGGATTCCGTCGTCGCCGGTGAGCACGGCTTCGACGTCGGGTGAGTCGGGAACCATGGTGATGATGACGTCGGCCTCGTCCACCGCCTCGGCGATGGTGGCGGCGGCACTGCCTCCCGCCTCGGCCAGCATTTGGGCCTTGGCCGGGGTGCGGTTGAAGCCGCGGACGTCGAATCCGGCGTTGATGAGGTTCTTGGCCATGGGCAGGCCCATGATGCCGAGTCCGATGAAAGCGATGGTCTTGGACATGGTGGGGGTCTCCTTCGAGTCGTCGGTGGTGAGGTTCAGGCGGTCTGGGCGGCGCGGTCGAGCCAGTCGAAGGCGGTGGCGCGGTCCTGTTTGTATTCGAGTGCCACGGATCCGGTGTAGCCGAGCTCGAAGGAGCGGTCGATCCACTGGCGCAGCGGCAGCGATCCGGTGCCGGGTGCTCCGCGGCCGTCGGCGTCGGCGATCTGGATGTGGCCGAAGTTCGCGGCTTCGGCTTCGATGACGGACGCGACATCGTCGCCGTTGACGTGCATGTGATAGAAGTCGGCGAGCACGGCGATGTTCTCGGGTCCGTCGGCGCGGACGCGTCCGACCACCTCGGCGGCGTCGGCGTAGCGCTTGAGCGGGTAGGCCTCGGCCCCGGAGACGGGTTCGACGAGGACAGTTCCGCCGATCTCGGCGACCTTGCCGGCGGCCAGCGCCAGGTTGGCGGCGGCCGTGGCGTCCTGTGCGTCCGCGTCCTGGCCGTCGGTGCGCAGTCCGTAGAGTGCGTTGAAGGCGCGGCAGCCGGTGCGACGGCCGATCTCGACGACGATGTCGACGTTCGTCGCGAAGTCCTCTTCGGCGCCGACGATCGAGACCATTCCGCGGTCGCCGGCGGCCATGTTCCCGGCCCAGAAGTTCAGGCCCTCGAGGGCGACCCCTGCGGATTCGAGGGAGGCGATGAACTCATCGACCTCCGCCGAGGTGGGGGTCGGGTTCCCGTCGAAGGGCCACCAGAATTCGACCTCGTCGAATCCGGCGTCCTTCGCTGCCTGGGCGCGTTCGAGAACGGGCAGTTCGGTGAGCAGGGTGGAGCAGTTGAGGACGTAGCTGCCAGGTGAGGTGAAGTTCTGGGACATTGAGCTCTCCTTTGAGTTGCCGCTAGTTTCCGTATTGTGGAAATGTATTTCCAGTCCGTGAAATCAGCATAAGTGGCCCACGGAGTTCCCGTCAAGACCTTCGTCCCAGAACTACGTGACGGCGGCCCAGACGCCCGCGATGTCGGCCGGGGTTCCCATGGCGAAGATCGTCGCCAGGGCGTCGCCGTCGTCGGCGGCGTGGCGGATGCCG
>NZ_JAJB01000132.1:0-683 GCF_000583215.1 Brevibacterium sp. VCM10 | reverse complement strand
CGACCGCCTCGGCGATTTCCCACCGCCCCACCACGAACCGAGCCGGCGACAGCGTCGTCGTCGGCTCCAGAACAAAGGACGAACAATGACACGCATGCGCGCAGTCGACGCCGTTGTGCTCATCCTCGAGAAGGAAGGCGCCACCGAGACCTTCGGGCTGCCGGGAGCGGCGATCAACCCGCTGTATTCGGCGATGAGGGCCCACGGCGGAATCCGCCACACCCTGGCCCGGCACGTCGAGGGAGCCTCGCATATGGCCGACGGCTACACCCGTTCGGCCCCGGGCAACATCGGAGTCTGCCTTGGCACTTCCGGCCCGGCAGGGACGGACATGATCACCGGCCTCTACGCCGCGGCCGCCGACTCCCAGCCGATCCTGTGCATCACCGGCCAAGCGCCCGTGGCCGTGCTCGACAAGGAAGACTTCCAGGCCGTCGACATCGCCTCGATCGCGAAACCGGTGACGAAGATGGCAAAGACGGTGCTCGAAGCCGGACAGGTGCCAGGCGTCTTCCAGACGGCGTTCCAGCTCATGCGCTCGGCCCGCCCCGGTCCCGTGCTCATCGACCTGCCCATCGACGTGCAGCAGACCGAGATCGACTTCGACATCGACACCTACGAACCGCTCGCACCCGCGAAGCCTGCGGCCACCGCGGCGCAGGCGGAGAAGATCCTCGACCTCA
>NZ_JAJB01000131.1:0-726 GCF_000583215.1 Brevibacterium sp. VCM10 | reverse complement strand
CGCGTCATCGCCGAACGCGACGCCGCGCAGGAGAAGCTGCCGGATGCCGAAGCCGAATCGAAGGCCGCCGACGATGCGTTGGCGAAGGCGATCGAAAAGGATGAGGACATGGCTGCGCGCCTGTCCTCGGCGGAGAACGCGCAGAAGGACCTCAAGGATAAGATCACGTCCGGCACCGAGGAGATCGACAAGCACAAGACCTCGGCCGCGCGCATCGGGCGGCAGGCCTACCAGAATTCGGGCATCACCTCAGATCTCGCGATGCTGCTGCAGATGGCCGAGGGCACGAGTGCCGACGGCGGTATCGGCCGCGTCGACTCAGCGGTACGGTCCCAGCAGCGCACGATCGACGAACTCTCCGAACAGCGGGCGCTGAACAAGAACAACGAAGAGCGGCTTTCGGGCGTGACGGAGAAGATCTCCGACCTCAAGGACGAAGCCGCCGAAGCGGTGCTGGCCAAAGAAGCCGCGCAGGTCGATGCGAAGAAGAAGGCCGACAACCTCAACGACCTCATCTCCGCGAAGGACGATGCGGAGAAGACCATCTCCGACAACAAAGCCAAGACCGAGAAGGAGCTGGCCGACGAGAAGGCCGAGCAGGATCGTCTGGCCAAGAAAGTCCGCGAATGGGAGAAGGAGCAGGAGAAGAAGGGCAAGTTCGTCTTCGGTGACGGAGACTTGGCCAACCCGGCCAAGGGATACCCGATAACGTCTCCGTTCGGATAC
>NZ_JAJB01000130.1:0-842 GCF_000583215.1 Brevibacterium sp. VCM10 | reverse complement strand
GCGCCACCCTGCGCGACCTCTATCCCGAGGTCCCCGCCCCCGGCAGCGTGCCCGACTGCTCGGTCGCCGGAGTCCTCGGCCCCCTGTGCGGAAGCATCGGATCCGCCATGGCGATGGAAGCCATCAAGGTGCTCACCGGAATCGGCACACCGCTGTACAACAGCGTGGCGATCCACAGCAGTCTCGATGCCGGCTGGGAGACCGTGCCGGTGCAGCCGATCCCCGGTCGAACTCCGGTCACCGACCTCGAGATGCATCGCAGCGATTACACCCAGCACACGTTCGACTCGCTCGGCCTCGACGACGGCACCGAGGGCGCAGCCGGCACGAACACCGGAGAGAGTCCTCTGGGGCCGGCCGCCGTCACCTGGTCGGAGCTCGACGAGACCTCCGTCCTCGTCGACATCCGCGAGGACGACGAGGTCGCCTCGGGGATGGTCCCCGGCGCCATTCACATTCCGATGGACGAGCTCCTCGCCGACCCCGGCAGGCTGCCCGTCGGGTCGGATCCCATGCAGCAGTCAGGGATCGCACTCTACTGCCGGTCGGGGGTGCGCTCGGCGAAGACCGCAGCACAGCTGCGCTCACAGGGCGCCGCGGTGACCTCGGTCAACGGCGGATACCTCGCCTTTCTGTCGCAGCCGACTCCTCAGCAGCGCTGACGTGGCGTCCACCGATCTCGCCGCTCAGAACCTCACCCGCCGGCGAACGGCGGGAGGACATCGACGGTGTCACCATCGGCCAAAGGCACCGACTTATCGGTCGCGGCCACGGAATTGACGAGGAAGCTCGAACGCGACAGCACGGTCGCGGCTTGGGTACCAGCCGCCTCGGCGAGGGTC
>NZ_JAJB01000129.1:0-647 GCF_000583215.1 Brevibacterium sp. VCM10 | reverse complement strand
ACGGCCGCCTCGGCGGGGGTCGACGTCATCGAGATCGGGGACGATCAGGTGCTGCTGCCCGGTCTCGTCGACTCCCACGTCCACGTCAACGATCCCGGTCGCGCCGAGTGGGAGGGCTTCGCCAGCGCCACCCGCGCGGCCGCGGCAGGGGGAGTGACGACGATCGTCGACATGCCGCTGAACTCCCTGCCGCCGACTGTCGACGTCGCGGCCCTCGAGACCAAGCGGGCTGTCGCTGAACCCAAGGCCTTCGTCGACGTTGGCTTCTGGGGCGGGGCGATCCCCGGCAACACCGCGGATCTGCGTCCTCTGCATGACGCGGGCGTCTACGGGTTCAAATGCTTCCTCGAGGACTCCGGCGTCGAGGAGTTCCCGCCGCTGGAACCGGCGGAGATGAAGGCGGACATGGCCGAGATCGCATCCTTCGACGGAATGCTCATCGTCCATGCCGAGGATCACGAGGTGATGACCTCGGCGCCGAAGAACTCGGGTCCGAAGTTCGCCGACTTCCTCGCCACGCGCCCCCGTGAAGCCGAGAACGTCGCGATCGCCCGCGTCATCGACGCAGCCCGGGAGACCGGGGCCCGGGCGCACATCCTGCACCTGTCCTCGGCGGATGCGCTGGGGCAGATCGCCGCGGCCAAGGC
>NZ_JAJB01000128.1:0-562 GCF_000583215.1 Brevibacterium sp. VCM10 | reverse complement strand
TCATCGCCTCGCTGCTGGCCCTCATCCTGGCCGGAGCCCTGCAGATCGGTCTCGTCATCCATGTCCGCAACACGGTCATCGACTCCGCCATCGCCGGAGCGAGGCAGGCGAGCCTGGCCGATCAGACTCCCCGCGACGGACAGAAGCTCACCCGCGACCTCATCCGTGTGTCCGTCGGCGAGCGCTATGCCCAGAAGGTCACCGTCTCGACGTCGCAGCGCGGTGCCGTCGAGATCGTCGAGGTGCAGGTGACGACCCCGCTGCCGGTCCTCGGCCTGTGGGGACCGCCCGAGGTCTGGGACCTGCGCGGTCGATCCATCGTCGAGGACATCGACCGTGACTGAGCCCGAGGTTGCTCAGGGAGTCGCGGCCGACGACGCAGACGAGGGAACAGCGGTCATCGAGTTCGTCTTCGCCTCCATCGTCCTGCTCATCCCGGTCATCTACCTCATGCTCACCCTGTCTCAGCTGCAGGCGGCCAGCTACGCGACCACCTCGGCGGCGATGTCGGCCTCACGCATCGCCGCCCGCGACGCGAACCTTTCGGAGGCTCGAGCCCACG
>NZ_JAJB01000127.1:0-1081 GCF_000583215.1 Brevibacterium sp. VCM10 | reverse complement strand
CCGTCGGGTAGCAATTAGGGCAGTCGGGGCGGGCAGCCAGTTCTGTGGTTGCTCCGTCTGCCAATGACCTAGCGTGCTTCGACGACCTGCTTGATCGCAGCGAGCGTCTCGGGAATGCCTGTCTGCGCGGATGCCGTCCGTGCTGCGATCTCCTCGGACGCACGTGCACCGTACTTCTCTGCGAAGAACTCCTGCCCCTCCGGCAGGAACTCCCACGATTCGGTGAGCAGCGTGCCTCCATCTGCATCCTGCACATTGTAGGTCCAGATGACTCGGCCGGGTCCCACGCTCCATCCGAAAGCCCGCCCTTCGTCGGCGACGACTACACGACTGCGAGTCTGCCACTCACGGTCAGGGGTGACGTTGCGCCCGGTGAACCAAGCTCCTACTCGTGGACCATCGCCTTCGTCCCACCAGCACTCTCGGCAGATCGGCGACCACTCTCCAGTCCGGGTCACGTCCGAAACAGTCCTGTAGACCGTCATGGGGTCGGCGCTGATGTGGATGGAATCTGCGAAGGTGAGAGACTCAGTCATGCCGGTCATCCTAGCGACCTCCGGACGCGCGCGGGCGATCTCTCAATCGGTGGTCGGGCAAGTACTTCGACCGGTCCGCAGTCAGTCTCCGGCGCTTCCTGTGACGCGATCGAAAACGGCGTCGAGAGCGGATTCCAGGGACTGGCGGTTGGCCTCGTCCATCCACTCGTTGTTGAGCATTTCGTTGAGGCCGCCCGGGGTTTCGTGAGCGGCGACCAGGTCGTCGATGGGGTCGGTGGTCTGGGCGAGAGTGGTGCCGAGTCCGACGAACTGGCCGCGGATGAAGTGATCGGCATCCGCTTGGTCCCAACCGCGATCGACGAGCCAGGCCGTGATCGTCTGCAAGAACGCGAAATGCGCCGACATCGTCGCGGTCACCGCCGAGAGCGTGGAGAACATCGTCTCATCGGCCGCGGTCACCGATCCGCCGAGGTGGTTCAGCAGCTCTTCGACCGCGTCATTGGCCGGGTACACAGCGGTGACTCCCTTGCGCTCGCGGACGGCGGGCAGGGGGATGACGCGCACGATCGTCGGGGAATGCGGAA
>NZ_JAJB01000126.1:0-989 GCF_000583215.1 Brevibacterium sp. VCM10 | reverse complement strand
CCTCGACCCGCAGCGCCTTGCACCCGAGTCCTTGGGCCACGGCCACATGGTCGACGCCGTATCCCGACGATGCGGAACCGGCGGTGTTGATGTTCTCGAATGCCAGCGACACCTCGTAGTCCATCTCGAAGCCGCGCTGGGACTGGCGGATGAGACCGAGGTAGGAGTTGTTGACGACGACGTGGACATAGGGGATCTTGTGCTGCGCACCGACGGCGAGCTCTTCGATCATGAACTGGAAGTCGTAGTCGCCGGACAGAGCCACGACGGTCTCGCCGGGCTTGCCCTTGGCCACGCCGAGCGCTGCCGGCCCGGTCCAGCCCAGGGGTCCGGCCTGACCGGCGTTGATCCAGTGCCGGGGACGGTAGACGTGGAGCATCTGAGCGCCGGCGATCTGGCTGAGGCCGATCGTCGAGACATAGGTGACGTCACGCCCGAAGGCTTGGTTCATCTCCTGGTAGACGCGCTGTGGTTTGATCGGCACCTCGGTGAAGTTCGTCTTCCGATGTTCGGTCGCTTTCCGTGCCGTGCATTCGCCGGCCCAGCCGGTGAAGTCCGGCAGTCCGCCCGACCGCGAACGCGCCGCCGCCAGCAGCGCATCGAGCGCGGCACCGGCGTCGGAGGCGACTCCGAAGTCGGGGGCGAAGACGCGTCCGATCTGGGTGGGTTCGATGTCGATGTGAACGAACTTCCGACCCTTGCGATAGACCTCGAGGTTCCCCGTGTGGCGATTGGCCCAGCGGTTGCCGATGCCGATGACGAGATCGGATTCGAGGAAGGACGCGTTTCCGTAGCGCACGTGCGTCTGGATTCCGACCATGCCCGCGGCCAACGGGTGGTCGTCCGGGATCGCACCCCAGCCCATCAGGGTCGGCGAGACCGGGATGGAGGTGAGCTCGGCGAATTCGACGAGCCGGTCGGCGGCATCGGCATTGATGATTCCGCCGCCGGCGATGATGATCGGGTGCTCCGCCTCGGCGATGAGGTCG
>NZ_JAJB01000125.1:0-511 GCF_000583215.1 Brevibacterium sp. VCM10 | reverse complement strand
GGCCGCCGTCGGGTAGTCCTGGACGGTGCGAACTGCGTGCCGGGCCGCCGCCCGACTTGGTGCCTCGGGCCACAGTCACCTATATTCGAAGGGTCAGGCTGAGCCGACCGCGGCAACCCCCGGAATTGGGTGCCCAGGGCGAGCGGCACATCAGCCGGTGCCCGAAAAAGGGGCACGAAGCCGCCGGGCCGAGTCAGCGTGTGAGACATATATGGATCCCTCATTTCCATATCTCATTCGCGAAAGGCCAGCCATGGCTCATACTTCCGCGCACGTCGCGCACACTCTCGCCGCCCACATCGACGAGGTCTTCGGCCTCATGGGCAATGGCAACGCCTACTTCCTCGACGCCCTGCTGCGTGGCACCTCGGCCACCTACACCGCCGTCCGCCACGAGGCCGGAGCCGTCGTCGCCGCCGACGCTCACTTCCGCACATCCGGGCGGATCGCCGCCGCCACCACGACCTATGGTGCCGGGTTCACGAATACGCTCACCGCCCTCGCCGAGGCG
>NZ_JAJB01000124.1:0-1918 GCF_000583215.1 Brevibacterium sp. VCM10 | reverse complement strand
GTCTTCGCCGACGCCGACCTTATATCCGCTGTCACCTCAACCCCGACCGGAGCCCGGGCGCAAGTGATCGACTTCGCCGATCTCATTCCGGTCGCCACAGCGGAGGAGATCGCTCCTGCCGACAGTGCGGAGTTCACCGTCGATGACGCGGACGTGGCTCAGCTGCTCTACACCTCCGGCACCACCTCGGCGCCGAAAGGCGCGGTGATGACCCATCGTGCCCTTCTGCACGAGTACCTGTCGTCCCTCATGTCCCTTGACTTCGCAGCGACGGATCGTGCCGTCCATGCCCTGCCGCTCTACCACTCTGCGCAGATGCACGTCTTCCTGCTGCCGCTGCTGTCGATCGGCGCGCACAACATCATCGTCCCTGCACCCGTGCCCGAGCAGCTGCTCGCTATCTTCGAGGAACGCCAGATCAATTCGTTCTTCGCCGCTCCCACCGTCTGGGTAGCGCTGGCCAACAGCCCCGACCTCGAAACCCGCAACCTCGACAGCCTCCACAAGGCCTACTACGGTGCGTCGATCATGCCCGGGCCGATCCTTCAGAGGCTGCGCCGGCGGCTTCCGCAGCTGGGCTTCTACAACTGCTTCGGCCAGTCCGAACTCGGACCCCTGTGCACTGTGCTGCGTCCCGACGAGCACGACGATCATCCGGGTTCGGCCGGTCGCCCGGTCATGTTCGTCGAGACCCGCGTCGTCGACGCCGGCGGTGACGACGTCGGCCCCGGCGAGGAGGGCGAGATCCTCTATCGGTCGCCGCAGCTGTGCGAAGGCTATTGGAACCGCCCGGAAGCCACCGCCGAGGCGTTCGACAACGGCTGGTTCCATTCCGGGGACCTCGTCAAGGTCGACGAGCAGGGTTTCGTCGAGGTCGTCGACCGGGTCAAGGACGTGATCAACACGGGCGGCGTGCTGGTCGCCAGCCGCCAGGTCGAGGACGCGATCTTCGAACTGCCCCAGGTCGCCGAGGTGGCTGTGGTCGGGATCGCCGATGAGAAGTGGATCGAGGCGGTCGCCGCCTTCGTCGTCCTCAAGGACGGCCAGCCGTCACTATCGGCCGAGGAAGTCACCGGCCACGTCAAGTCGCGTTTGGCCGGATTCAAGGTGCCCAAGCGGGTGGAGTTCGTCGCCGAACTGCCGAAGAACTCGGCGGGGAAGATCCTCAAGCGCAGCCTGCGCCAAACCTGAGGGCATGCGGCCCCTCAGGCGTTGGCGACTGCAGCGGTGCCTGCACCGCGCCTGCGGATGACGGGATCAGTGTGGGTGGCCGCCTCGGCGGTGAGGTAGTCGCCGAGGAAGATCGAATTGGCCAGCTGCAGTGCCATCGGCTGCAGCGACCTGAGGTGGATCTCGCGGCCGCCGGCCAGACGGATCTCTCGGTCGGGGCAGACGAATCGGGCCGTCGCGACGATCTTCATGCACTGCATCGGGGTGAGGTTCCACTGCCCCTCGAGCGGGGTGCCGTCGAAGGGGACGAGGAAGTTGATCGGGATCGAGTCGGAGCCGAGGGCCTTGAGCGCGAAGAGCGCTTCGATGATCTGCTCGTCGCTTTCGCCGAGTCCGACGATGAGGCCGCTGCAGGGTGAGACTCCGGCGGTCTTGGCCAGCTCGAAGGTGTTCGCCGGGTCCTCATAGGTGTGGGTCTTGACGATGGTGTCGTGGTAGGACTCGGCGGTGTTGATGTTGTGGTTGTAGGCGTCGGCTCCGGCTTCCTTGAGCGTTTCGGCCTGCCCTTCTCTGAGGATGCCCAGGCAGGCGCAGACTCGAGAGGCTCCCCCGCCGATGCCCAGGCTCGCCTGATCCATGGCCTCGTCGGTGCTCAGCCTCGAGTACTTGAGGATCTCCGCCGTCGAGCCCAGCGACTGAGAGCAGTAGGTGCAGCTTTCCGGGCACATTCCCGATTTGAGGTTGACGA
>NZ_JAJB01000123.1:0-1922 GCF_000583215.1 Brevibacterium sp. VCM10 | reverse complement strand
CCGCCGTCAGGTAGCAATTATTCGACGAGTTTGCCTTCTTGGCTGATTTCGCCGGAGTGCATGAGGGCCGCGACATCCGCCGAAACTTCAGGGATCGACTCGCGGACGACACCGGTAGACGGGGACCAGACGAGATTGACCGTGAGCTCCGGGTCGATCTCGGGGTAGTCGCTGCGGTTGTGGCAGCCGCGGGTCTCCCTCCGCTCCAGAGCGCATTCGAGCGTCGCCCGGGCCGCAAGCACCGACGACCGCAGGTCGAAGGCATGGGAGAGGTCGGCGAAACCGGCGATGTCGGGATGAATTCCCACAGACCCCATCCGCGCCTCGATGCCGGAAAGCTTCTCCAGTCCAGCCAAGAGTCCGGCCTCGTCACGGACGACTCCGGCGTGTTCGGTCATGAGATTGCGGACCTCGCGCTGCAGGGCACGCACGTTCTCCGTGCCCTCAGATACCAGCAGATCGGAGATCTCGGCTCTCGCCTCGGTCACCGCGGCATGCGACCGCACTTGGGCCTCCAGCGAATCGGAGTACGCGACGGCGGACCGTCCGACGATGCGGCCGAAGACGAGGAGCTCGATGAGCGAGTTCCCGCCCAACCGGTTCGCCCCGTGCAGACCCGACGAGGCCTCGCCGATGGCCCACAGTCCCTCGACGTCGGTGCTGTGATCGACCGGGTCGACCCACACTCCGCCCATCGAATAGTGCGCGGTCGGGGCGATCTCGATCGGCGAGGCCGTGATGTCGAGCATCTGCGTCTCCATGAGTGTCTGGAACACCCGCGGCAGACGGTTCATGATCGTCTCGCGCGGCAGATGGGAGACATCAAGCCACACTCCCCCGTTTTCGGTGCCGCGGCCCTCGGCGATCTCCGTGTAGGCGGCCAGAGCCACCCGGTCACGGGTGGACAGCTCCATCCGCTGCGGGTCGTAGCGTTCCATGAACCGCTCCCCCAAGCCATTGCGCAGGATCCCGCCCTCACCGCGGGCCGCCTCGGAGACCAACGTACCTGCCGCGTTCTCGGGTTCGAGGATTCCCGAGGGATGGAACTGGACGAGTTCGGCATCGCGCAGCCGGGCACCGGCTTCGACGGCCAGGCGGAAGGAGTCGCCGGTGTTCTCGTCCCGGCGCGAGGAGGTCCGCCGCCAGATCCGGTTGTGTCCGCCGGCGGCGAGGATGACGGCGTCTGCGTAGATCCGGTAGCCGGTGCCGTCGATGACGTCGAAGCCATAGGCGCCGAAGATGCGACCGCCTGAAACCAGCAGCTTCGTGATGTAGACGCGGTCGAGGATCGGGATGTCTAAGGCTTCGGCGCGACGAATGAGGGTGCGCTGGATTTCCAGCCCCGTGTAGTCGCCGGCGAAAGCGGTGCGACGCCAGGTGTGGGCGCCGAAGAAGCGCTGAGAGATCCGACCGTCGTCCTCCTTCTGGAAGTCCATTCCATATCGCTCCAGGTCAGCGATGCCTTCTGCTGCTCCCTGGGTGACGATTTCGACGGTGCGGGGGTTGGCGAGGTCATAGGATTCCTTGATCGTGTCGGCCGCGTGCTGGGCCCACGTGTCGTCCGGGTCCATCGTTGCCAGAGCTGCGTTGATGCCGCCGGCGGCCAGTGAGGTGTGCGCGTCCTCCTTCGGCCGTTTGCCGACCGCGAGGACATCGGCGCCTGATTCGGCGACCTCGATCGCGGCCCGCAGGCCCGATCCGCCGGTTCCGATGACCAGCACCGAGGTGGAGATGGAGTGTTCTTTTCGGCGGGGTCCGCCCTGTGTGGTGTTCATGGATTCCACTATGAAACCGCCCACTCCATACGTCCAATGCATTGTTCGAGTCACCTCGATAGAGATATGCTATCGGTATGCCTGACCTGCACGGAGACCGCTCATGAACCTCGAACAGCTGAGAAGCTTCGCCGAGGTGGCCGCCAC
>NZ_JAJB01000122.1:0-1454 GCF_000583215.1 Brevibacterium sp. VCM10 | reverse complement strand
GCGGCGGACCTCCTCGGCGAGACCGTTGCCGAGATCTCCGCGGCAGAGGTCCCCGGATTCCATGCTCCGGCCGTTGAAGGCCACGGCGCGACCCTGCGCACGGTGCGTATCGAGGCCAGCGGCAAGCATGCCCTCGTCCTCGGATCGCGCACCCACTACTACGAGGGCAAGGGGGTCCGCGCAGTCGCTCACGGTGTGCGCACCGCGGCTGCGGCCGGCTGCTCCTCGCTCGTGCTCACCAACGGCTGCGGCGGCCTCAACCGCAATTGGGCAGCCGGCACCCCGGTGCTCATCTCCGATCACATCAACCTCACCGGAACCTCCCCCATCGAGGGCGCGAACTTCGTCGATCTCACCGATCTGTACTCCCCGCGCATGCGCACCATCGCCAAAGAGATCGACCCGACGCTCGACGAAGGCGTGTACGCGCAGTTCCGCGGACCCCACTACGAAACCCCCGCCGAGGTGCGCATGGCCGGGATCCTCGGTGCCGACCTCGTGGGCATGTCGACGACGTTGGAGGCCATCGCCGCACGTCAGGCCGGGCTCGAGCTCATGGGCATCTCCCTGGTCACGAACCTCGCCGCCGGCATTCAGGAGACCCCGCTCTCCCATGCCGAAGTGATCGAAGCCGGAGCCGCAGCGGCCCCGCGCATCTCCCGTCTGCTCGCCGACATCGTCGCGAAGCTCTGAGACGGCCCGGCCGACTCCGCACTCCCCCAACCCGCCACCGCGAACACGCAAAGGACTCATATGACCCGCGTAGCCGATCGCTTCAGACATGGATTCGAGGCCGAGGTGGTCCGCGCCTGGATCGCCGATGACCCCGATCCGCAGACGGCCACCACCCTGGAACACATCCTCGCCTCCGCGGAGGACGGCGACGAGGCGGCGATCGCCGACCTCGAGGACCGATTCTCCGGTCCCCTCGTCTTCGGCACCGCCGGCCTGCGCGGCGAGATCGCCGCCGGCCCGAACCGGATGAACCGGGCCGTCGTCATCCGGGCTGCCGCAGGGTTGGCCGCGTTCCTCGCCGAAACCGTCGGTGAGGGTTTCCGCGTCGTCATCGGCTGCGATGCCCGGTACAAGTCCGCGGAGTTCGCTCGAGATACCGCCGCCGTCATCACCGCCGCCGGCGGGGTCGCGATCCAGCTGCCCGACCAGCTGCCGACCCCGCTGTTGGCGTTCGCGCTGTCACAGCGGGGAGCAGATGCAGGTGTCATGGTCACGGCCAGCCATAACCCCCCGGCCGACAACGGGTACAAGGTCTACCTGGGTCAGCGTCCGCTGGAGGCCATCGAATCCGAGCCTGCTGCCGCCCTCGCCGGTGCCGGGGCGCAGATCGTCAGCCCGGCAGATGCGCTGATCGCCGAGAAGATCGCCGCGGTCGATTCCGTGGCCTCGGTGGCACGAGCCGAATCAGGGTGGGAGCACCTCGACGAGTCGATCGTCGA
>NZ_JAJB01000121.1:0-2004 GCF_000583215.1 Brevibacterium sp. VCM10 | reverse complement strand
TTGTCCTGGTCAGACCCGGTCGAAACGGTGTTCCGTGAACCTCGTTTCCGGCGGGGCAACGAGATATAACTCTAGACCACCCCAGAGGCGACGTGCAAATCCAAAACCGACTTTCTCCACGTGACACCCACCACACAGTCCGCAGGGCACAATGATGCCCCTTGCGGAGCGGCGGGCTTCGCATCAGTCCGCGCAACAACCAAGACCGAATATCGCGCGATTCAGCGGCCCAGTCGGATAACTTCGCCCAGGCGGGCGAGCTGCGCGTCGATGACAGTCCCCATCTCGGTGATCTCTGCATTTCGGATCCCGCGTTCGACAGCCTGCGATCTCCACCCTTCAACTGCGCTCACGACCTCATTGAGGACAGTCACAGCAGTCGGCTTCGTCAGATGGCAGAGAGAGGCGAATTCGAGCAGCGCCTCGGCTTCAACCTCCGCGGACACGACGCCGTTGATAGCGGTGTGGCGTTCGACCGCGGGCTCCGGTTCCGGACTGATGTCAAAAGCTGGGCTCAGCTGCCATCCCGCGTCCGCCCGTATGAAGCCATGGCTTCGCAAGTGATCGTCCGTATTGTGCAAAGCAACTGAGAATGTTACTCGGCGAAACAGTTCCGCAGTCGCTGCGCCAGCGCCGGCTGTGATCTTCGATTGCTTCGACGACATCGAGATAGTCACCGGCTTCTCCGTCCCGACGCCCGGTTGCTGTCATCGCACTCATATATCCGATCCGACGGTCGGCCGTACGATCGAACCTCTGCAGAAGAAGCACGGATCTCTCGTCGATGCTCAGCAACCGAGATTCAGAGGTGCCAATTCCGGCCCTACAGGCAAGTTCGAGTGCCAGGCTCTCCCATGCGATGACGTCTCGACCGTCTCCGGGCCAGGAGAACTTCGCGATCAACAGTCGTCTCTCATCGTCCGCCACAGATGCTTTGGGCCGCGCCCCTCCCAGAGACCCTGTCCCAGCGTCGAGAAGCCGCTTCACAGCGGCGCCCGACCCTTCTGCGGCCCCATCGGCAGCCCGCTGCAGCTCCGGCAGGGAGAGCAGCTTCGGTACACGGTTCGTCGGGCTGAGGAAGTCTTCGCCAGCCGCACGACGAAATCGCAGAGCCCCTTGCCGGGTGCGGTCGCTGACTCCGAGCAGGAAGTCGATATCTGTCAGACGGCGGTCACGGACGACGCCGTCGGCGACCTGCCGCCGATGCTCCTTCGCAACGAGGTTACGACCCCATCGGTCAGGAGAGCAGTCGGCGAATGCTCCCGGCAGACCAGGTACGCTGAATGGGGCTGTCGACAGCGGGAGCTCAGGGTCGATCGAATAGGCCCATCGAGTCCTCGCGTACTCATCGGAATATTTGAACGTCGTCGAGATCTGCCCCCGTGCGATGTGGAAGTACGCGGTGCCGACGAATACCGCCGTTCCGCCATGGTCCATCTCAACCCGGACCTGCTCACTCATCGACGAACCCTGTTTGGAAGTGTTTCAGCGGAACGCAATCGGCCGACATCGGTGCTCAGAGGATCAAATGCGGCGGACACATGGTCGAGCTGCCCCAGTGCCTGCATAACCGACATCACTGCCCCGATTGATACGCCTGCGTCACCACGTTCGACTTTCTGGAGCGTCGATCGAGAGATGCCGGCCCGCTCTGCGACTTCGACTGCCTTGAGCGATTGCATGAGTCGCCACCGACGAATCGAGGATCCGATCTCGGCAAGGCGGCGATCCACTTGACGAGTAACGCCCATTTGAACTCCTTATGAGTGCAATAGTCACCACATAGTCAATTAACGACTAGAATGCGCGTCATTAGATCCACCGGCAATGCCCATTTCGGGCGAATCGGTGGTCGGCTCCTGTCCGGATGGACTCCACACAGACTCTGCGCGTCAGTGAAAACACCACTCATAGTCGCCGACGACCGGCCGGAGAATACACGAATGGCCTCGTCCGACTCTCAGAGGGAGTCGGACCAGGCCATTTGCTACCTGGCGGGGGCGC
>NZ_JAJB01000120.1:0-5035 GCF_000583215.1 Brevibacterium sp. VCM10 | reverse complement strand
GCACTTCGAACACGCGGTTGGCGGGCGGGGTCAGTGTTCGACGGCCTCCTCGGCGCCGAACCCGGTGTGGGCACGGACGTCCATCTCTGCTGCGAGCTCGGGGCTCTCGACGGTCCGGTCGGTGACCGACGCGATCCAGCCGAGGATGAATCCGAGCGGAATCGAGATGATGCCCGGGTTGGACAGCGGGAAGATCGCGAAGTCGGCACCAGGGATCATTGCGGTCTCGGAACCGGAGACGACCGGCGAGAAGGCAATGAGCACCATCGCCGAGATCAGGCCGCCGTAGATCGACCACACCGCACCGCGAGTGGTGAAGCGCTTCCAGAACAGCGAATACACGATCGTGGGCAGGTTCGCGCTGGCGGCGACGGCGAAGGCCAGCGCCACAAGGAATGCGATGTTCTGCCCCTGCACTCCGATGCCGCCGATGATCGCGACCGCACCGATGACGATGACCGTGCGACGGGCGATCTTGACCTCCGCATCGGAGTCCTCGACCTTGCCCTTCTTGATGACGTTCGCGTAGATGTCGTGGGCGAACGAGGCCGCCGCCGTGATGGCCAGACCCGCCACCACCGCGAGGATCGTGGCGAACGCGACCGCGGAGATGAAGCCCATGAGGATGGGTCCACCGAGGTGGAGCGCGAGCAGCGGTGCCGCCGAATTCACTCCGCCGGGAGCATTGTTGATCGCGTCGGCACCGACGAGCGCGGCGGCACCGTAGCCGAGGACGAGGGTGAAGAGGTAGAACGCGCCGATGAGCCAGATCGCCCACACCACGGAACGGCGCGCCTCCTTCGCAGTGGGAACCGTGTAGAAGCGCATGAGGACGTGCGGCAGACCGGCGGTTCCGAGCACGAGGGCCAATGCCAGGGAGATGAAGTCGAGAGGATTCTCTCCGTACTTCAGTCCCGGCTCGAGCACCGCCTCACCGACGCCGCCGGCCGCGTTCTCCACTGCCGAGGCCAGCAGCGTGGAGAGATTGAAGCCGTTGAGGGCGAGCACCCAGACGGTCATGGCGAAGGCACCGGCGATGAGCAGGACCGCTTTGACGATCTGCACCCAGGTGGTGCCCTTCATTCCGCCGACGAGGACGTAGATGATCATCAGCGCACCGACGACGGCGATGACGAGCGACTGACCGACCTTGCCGTCGATGCCCATGAGCAGGGAGACGAGACCGCCTGCTCCGGCCATCTGGGCGAGAAGGTAGAAGAAGCAGACCGCCAGAGTCGACAGTGCTGCGGCCATGCGCACGGGACGCTGCTTGAGCCGGAAAGACAGCACATCGGCCATGGTGAACTTGCCGGTGTTGCGCATGAGCTCGGCAACGATGAGCAGGGCGACGAGCCAGGCCACGAGGAAGCCGATCGAGTAGAGGAATCCGTCGTAGCCATTGACGGCGATCGCACCGCAGATGCCGAGGAAGGACGCCGCTGAGAGGTAGTCGCCGGAGATGGCGAAGCCGTTCTGCGGTCCGGTGAACGACCGGCCGCCGGCGTAGTAGTCCGAAGCGGATTTGTTGTTGCGGCTGGCCCGCAGGACGATGAACATCGTGACCGCGACGAATGCGGCGAAGATCGTGATGTTGAGGACCGGGTTGTTCTCGACCTCGGTGGTCGCTGCGCTGAGGAGGTCGACTCCCGAGGCGACGAAGTCTCCGATTGCCAGAGTGCTCATGAGCGGGTTCCTTCCGATTCGGCCAGCAGTCGTTCACGGATCGCCTCCGCGGGAGGATCCAGCTTCTTATTGGCGAACGAGACGTAGAACATCGTGATCGCGAAGGTCGTCACGAACTGCAGCAGCCCGAAGACGAGCCCGACATTGATCTCCCCCACGACCTTCGTCGACATGAAGTCATGAGCGTAGGTGCTGAGGATCACGTAGAGGAAGTACCAGACGAGGAACGCGATCGACAGCGGGATCACAACCGAGAATCGTTTGCGCTTGAGGGCCTTGAACTCCGGGCTCTCCTCCTCTGCGAGGAAGTCAACTCCGGTGTTGACAGGGTCAGTCATTCTTTCTCCTTTGAATGGACAGAACATCAGTGTCCTGAATCACATGACCCCAAGGTAACGTTCAGCATGCACTGGGGAATACCACCGAAAGTTGGTAGCTTATTCACATGAATGCGCATGCCAAGGAAACGCGGGCACTCAAGGTCGAGACCCGTCGCCTGTTCGTCGAAGCCGTCGACTCCCTGCATGAGAGCGGCACCGGTGATGTCGTCTTCGGAGGCATGGTCGAAGAGGGTTCGGTCGCGGTCGAAGCCGTCGCCGGCGCCGATAAGAACCTGCTCTCGTCGCTCATCGTCAGCACCGGCCGCGGCCTCGGCGGACGGGCCATGACCGAAGGCACTCCGCAGCTGACCCGCGACTATGAGATCGACCCGCTCATCACCCATCACTACGACGAGGAGGTGCTCGGTGAGGGCATCCGCGTCCTCGTGGCCGTACCCACCCTCCACGGTGGTGAGGTCACCGGAATGGTCTACTGCGGCCATCGCGCGGACTACGACGCCGCCGCCCCGCAGACAGGAGACCTCGTGAGGCGAGTGCGAGAGCTCTCGGTCGATCTCGCTCGACTCGGCTACCGGCAGCAGCCGCTTGGCCCGGTCAAGGAGGAACCGCTCTATCCGGATCTGGATCCCTCGGGACGCGAGGCTCTCCGGCACACCTATGCGGAGCTGCGAGCCATCCGCTCCGGCATCGTCGACGAGGAGACCCGGGAGAAGCTCACCGGCGTCGAGGCGCGCCTGGCCGATATCCTCTCCGGGCACAATCCGGAGAACTTCCAAACCCCGGTGCCCGCAGTGCGGCTGTCGCCGAGGGAGACCGACATCCTTTCGCACGTCGCCCTGGGATGGCCGAATGCCCGCATCGCCGAGGCGCTGTCGCTGCGCGAGTCGACGGTGAAGTCCTATCTCAATACGGCGATGGTCAAGCTCTCGGCACGGACCCGGCATGAGGCCGTGTCGATCGCCCGCTCGTCCCACGTCCTCCCCTGAGCGGGGAGAATCGGCTCAGTCGTTGATGACCTCGGAGTTCTGCCGTTCCATCTCCACGGAACGGTCCGCCGCCGCCTGCGCGGCCGCCTCGGCGATATCGAAGATCCCGGAGTCGAGGAACTGCTGGAGACCGGCCAGGGTCGTGCCGCCCTTGCTGCTCACGGCCCGACGCTGAGCGGCGGGATCGGGCTTCTCGGTCAGGAGTCGGCCGGCGCCGTCGGCGGTGGCCACGACCATCTGGCGGGCGACGTCCTCACTGAGGCCCTGCTTGACGCCGGCGGCGATCATGGCCTCGGCGAAAAGGAAGAAGTACGCGACTCCGGACCCGGAGATTCCGGTCATGGCAGGTATCTGGGATTCGTCGAGATCGACGACGAGGCCGGCTCCCGACAGCAGGGACGTCAGTGTGTCCACGCTGGCGGCGGTCACCTCGGCGGAAGGGGCCAGCGCGATGACGCCGTGACCGATGGCGCTCGGAGTGTTCGGCATGATCCGCACGATCGGATTCTCGGGGGCGAGCTTCGCCAGGTCCGCAGCGGCGACACCGGCGGCCATGGACACGAGCACGGAGTTCGGGTCGAGGTCGTCGGCGAGTTCGCGCACGGTCTCGGCCATCATCCACGGCTTCACACCGAGGAAGACGAAATCGGCTCCGGCTGCGGCCCTGCGGTTCGCCTCGGGATCGTCCTCCACCGAGGTGACCGCCGCAGTCGGCAGATGATGGCGGAGGCGCTGTGCCGAGGCGGTCGAGTTCGTCGTCGCGCGCACGGTGATGCCCGCGTCGGCGCTGAGGATTCCCTGGATGAGGGCCGTGCCCATGTTGCCGGTTCCGATGGAGGCGATGGTGGTCAAAATGCGCCAGCCTTTCGTTGGGGGTGGAGGGGTCGGTGGGTGTTCCTGCGTGTGGGCGTGCCGATGCAGGGTTCGACGGGAGGTCCTGATCGGTCCCGGGGTCAGCTCTCGCCGCCGGATGTGCCGGAACGCGAGGGCTTGTGCTCGGTGGTGCGGGTGTGGCTGTGGGTGTTGCGTCGGGGAGCATCAGCCTCGAGGCCGAGGTGCTCGCGGGCGAAGGCGATGGAGTCGGCGAGCATCTTCTCGCGGACGGATTGTCTGCGCACGAATCGGGTGTTGACCTCGACGACGACGTCGCCCTGCCAATTGTGTTTGGCCAGGTACTGCAGGGTCTCAGCGACGGGCATCGTGCCTTCGCCCGGAACGAGGTGTTCGTCCTTGAGGGAGCCGGCACCGTCGGTGAGGTGGACGTGGCGGAGCTGATCGAAGATCTCGCTCACCGTCTCCAGGGCGTTCATGCCGGCGGTGGAGGCGTGGGAGAAGTCGAAGGTGAGGTCGTCGTAGTCCTCGTCCAGGGGGTTCCAGTCGGGATAGTAGACCTGGATCTCGCGCAGGCCTGCACGCCAGGGGTACATGTTCTCCACGGCCAGTCTCACTCCGGTCTCGTGGGCGACTTGGCGGACGCCGTCGACGAAGCCGAGGGCGTATTCGCCCTGCCATCGGAACGGCGGGTGAAGGACGACGGTGTCGGCGTGGACCTCTTTGGCGAGGTTCGCGGTGATCCGCAGCTTCTCCCAATGGTCTTTGTGCAGCACCCGGGGCAGGAACAGCAGGGTCGGGGCGTGCAGGGAGAGGACGTCGAGACCGGTATCGCCGGCGAGTCCGTTGATGAGGTCGACATCGCGGGTGTCGGCATTGTGGGTGATCATGATTTCGACCCCGTCGTAGCCGTGTTTGGCTGCTTGAGCGAAGGTCTCCTCGACAGTCATGGGTGAGACGGAGGAGCTGGAGAGGCCGAGTCTGATCCGGTTGTCGGAGACGTGATGAGCGTCTTTCTCATAGATGTCGTATTTGTCGAAGTACTCCTTGTGGCGCTTCGAATTCGAGCGCGCGGAATTCTTGGTGGTCAACACCTTCCGCTTGGACTTCGACTTCCTGCTCATCTCTTCCAGTCTAACGCGGCTCCCCCACCCCAGAATTACCCGACGGCGGCCCAGCAACCTCGCGCGAGGT
>NZ_JAJB01000119.1:0-567 GCF_000583215.1 Brevibacterium sp. VCM10 | reverse complement strand
TCGCGTTCGGCGATGACGCGGGCGAGTTCCTCATCGAGGCCCTCGAACTCCTGCTGGAGTTCCTTGACGCGTTCGTCGACCTCGCTTTTGTCGTCGCGCGGGTCGGCCACCACCGAGGTGACCGGCATGATCACCGCCAATGCGGCGGCCGTGACGACGAGTCCGAGTCTGCGTCTCATCTCAGACCTTCGTGTACTTGTTCAGGGTGATCAGCGACGAGGCTCCGGCCATGAGCACGCCGATGATGATGAGCACGGGGGTGATGAGGAGGACGTCCCATCCGGAGATGAGGCTGAATCCAGTGGCCTGCGACTGCAGCCAGCCGCTGACACCGAAGCGGACGAGCAGGCCCAGAGCACCGGCGGACAGAGTCGCCCCGATGGCCGAAGCGATGACCCCCTCGAGCAGGAACGGCATCTGGATGAAGGTGTTCGACGCACCGACCAGTCGCATGATGCCGGTCTCCCGGCGTCTCGAGAACGCGGAGAGTCGGATGGTGGTGGCGATGAGCAGCATCGCGCACAGCAGCATGATGCCGGCAATCGCGATCGCGACGATCGTCGCGAT
>NZ_JAJB01000118.1:0-851 GCF_000583215.1 Brevibacterium sp. VCM10 | reverse complement strand
GACCTCGCCGAGGTGGCCGAAGAACTCCACCTGCGGTTCGAATCCGGTGATGCCGTGTTCGAAGAAGCGCACCGCTGCGATCGACTCCGAGGGGGCTTCGCGCCTGCCGTCGGTGAGGTCGAGAGCACGCAGCACCGCGGCGTCCCCGCGGGATTCGGGACACTCCGCCAGCACCGCTTCGATGCGGAAACGCGTGGTGCGGCGCCGGCGGATCACCTCGTCGAGCATCGGCACGGCCACGTCCGGACCATAGTCTCGCGCGATGTCGATGAGCGTGCGCTCCATCGTCGTCACCGCATAGATGCCGACCATCTTCCGGTGTGCAGACGGAATCGCGCGATTGCGCACATAGAGGTGCCGGTACTTGCGACTGACGTTCGGCCGGAACACCTCCACTCTCGTCTCAGCCGGATAGGCGATCGGGAGGTCGTGGATGAATGCCGCTGACAGATGGGAGAAGACCTCGCGCCCTTTCGTCACCCGCCATCGACCCGATGCGGTGTGAATCTTCTCGGCCCGCGTGCGGATGAGCACTCTCAGGGGTTCGATCTCATCGCGCATATCCCCCTGGTGGCCGAATTCTTCGAAATCGGCTTCGGTCAGGGCCGCCCAGATCGGCTCATGTCGCGCATCCGCGCAGGAGCCGGTGGCCACATATCGTCCTCGCGCTACGCGTTCGAGACAGCACTTCTCCCCGCGCCGAATCTCGTCTTTGGTGAACCCGAGCCGATAGAGCTTTTGAGTCGTCATACTTAAGTACATGAAACCAAATTGCACTACTCGTCATCAAAGCACAATATGCGGGCGCAATCTGTGGATAACTTCTCCCCGGAACTACCCGACGGCGGCCC
>NZ_JAJB01000117.1:0-2058 GCF_000583215.1 Brevibacterium sp. VCM10 | reverse complement strand
TGAGCAGGACGCCGACACCGAGGAGGATGACTCCCACGGGGTCGAGATCCCTGCCGCCTGCGACGCTCTTCGCGTCCTCATCGACGGCAGGTCGCCATGCTCCGGCAGGCAGCCAGACCCGGGCAAGGACGAGAGAGGCGATCGCGAAGGGCACATTGACCAGGAAGGTCGCCCTCCAGCCGAGGTCGCTGCCGAACAGTGCGATGAGCGCGCCGCCGAGCACCGGGCCGATGGCCACCGACAGGCCCACGGTGGTGCCCATCAGCCCGAAGGCACGACCGCGCGGCGGACCCTGGAAATACTGCTGCAGCAGGCCCACGACCTGCGGGTTGAGGAACCCCGAGCCCAGCCCCATGGTCACGCGGGAGATATTGAGCGTCAGCGGATCCGGGGCGATTCCTGCGACCAGCGAGGAGAGCCCGAAGAGACCGACGCCGATGACGAACAGCTGGCCGCGCCCGAAGACATCGCCGGCCCGTCCGGCAGCGACGAGGACGACGCCGAAGGACAGCGCATACCCGGTGAGCACCCATTGCAGGGCCGAGGTGGAGGCATCGATGCCGGCGGCGATGGAGGGCAGGACGACATTGATGCTCGAGACCGACAGCAGGGACATGAAGAGGGGGACGAGGCCGATGATGAGGATGCGCTTCTGCGTCTGCGTCATCGTCGTGCGCTCGCTCACTCAGTCTCCCCTGATGGTGAAATGTCCCTTATGGTGATTCATCTCCGATTGGTCTCATCATACGTTCGGAGATGGTCCTACGACGGTACCCTTCAGTGCGCACCGGCAGGCACCCATCCGAGAGCCGGTGCGACATGCTCTGCGAACGACTCGAGGAGGTGCAGGTTGTAGTCGACGCCGAGCTGGCTGGGGATCGTGAGCATGAGGGTGTCGGCGGCTTGGATGGCAGCATCGGCCTGGAGCTCCTCGATCAGCTTGTCCGGTTCACCCGCGTAGGTACGGCCGAACGTCGAGCGTGTGTCGTCGATGATGCCGATCTGATCACCCTGGCCGGGGCCACGCCGACCGAAATAGAGGTCGTCGAGATCGGTGGTGATCGGGAAGATGCTGCGGCTGACGGACACTCTCGGAGTCCATTCGTGCCCCGCGGCGCTCCATGCCTGACGGTACCTGGCGATCTGCTCGGCCTGCAGGTCCCCGAATGCGGCACCGGTCGCCTCAGTGAGCAGAGTCGAACTCATCAGGTTCACACCCTGCTGTGCCGCCCATTCGGCGGTGGAAGCAGATCCAGCACCCCACCAGATGCGGCGTTCAAGGCCAGGGGAATGCGGTTCGATGCGCAGACGCTTCCCCGGACCGAACTGCTGCGGATCGGCCGGGGCAAGTTCCTCGCCGCGGATGGCGCGGAGGAACCGATCGAACTTCTCCCTGGCCATGTTCGCGGCTTTGGGTTCGGTGTGATCCTCGTAGCCGAAGGCCTCCCATCCGCGCAGGGCCGGCTCGGGAGATCCGCGGCTGATGCCCAGCGCCACTCGCTGGTCGGAGAGCAGGTCGAGGGCGGCGGCCTCCTCGGCGAGGTGAAGCGGGTTCTCATACCTCATATCGATGACTCCGGTGCCGACCTCGATCCTGCTGGTCTTCCCGGCAATCGTCGACAGCAGCGGAATGGGCGAGGCTGCCTGGGTCGCGAAATGATGGACCCGGAAGGAGGCGCCGTTGACGCCGAGTTCGTCGGCGCCCACTGAGATCTCAACAGCATCGCGCAGCATCTGCCCGGCGTCGAGGTCGCCGCCGTTGTCATAGTGACCGAAACTGAGGAATCCGAAAGACTTCATGCCAGATGAACCCCCTTCAAGAGGCACATATTCCTCTTCGTCTCGACGCGTGCCGAGGTCCGCTGCTTCCGTATGGTTTGCACTCAAATTGTCGGCATCAGCGGCCTCAAAATGCATACGTGGTGTTCTTGAACAGTGCGTATGAATTTTGAACCCGCGGGTGCTGGCGTACCGGAGTCGGCTCCGAGGACTCTCCGGCAACGACGAAGGCCCCGTCCGTGATGGACGAGGCCTTTGCTGCTCCCCCGGCTGGGCTCG
>NZ_JAJB01000116.1:0-1047 GCF_000583215.1 Brevibacterium sp. VCM10 | reverse complement strand
GATGTCGACGCCGTCGAAGAGGTCGAGAGCGTTGTCCGCAGTTAGCAGCTGGGCAATCGTGCGGACCTCGATCGACGAGTTGATCCCGTTCATCCGCTGCCGGGCGGAATCGATCTTACGAGAGCCGACGGCCGCCTCGGTGTGGATGACCTGTCGGTGCAGATTGCTCAGCTCGACGATATCGGGATCGACCACGGTGATCGTGCCGATGCCGACGGCCGCGAGGTAGCTGAGGATCGGAGCGCCGAGTCCCCCGGCGCCGATGACGAGGACGTGCGAGTCGAGGAGCGCCGCCTGCGCGCTCTCGCCGAACCCGGACAGTCGAAGCTGCCGAGCATACCGGGCCCGGTCGGCGGGTGCGAGGCGTGACGTGGACATGCTTCCATCCTAATCGGCTGTGTTGTTCGCGGACTGCCTGCACCGGTGTCAGGCATCAGCACTCGAGGTAGTCGATGACCGTACCCGCGCTCAGCTCCTCAGGGCTGTGCGGGGAATCGGTGCGGCGCGGGATTCTGATGATCACATCGGCGGCGGCGAAATTCGGGAGTCTCGCCCGTTCGGCGGCACGGATCTCCCCCGATTCCGTGAAACTGCCGGGACGGACGGTGACGGCGTTTGCGTGTGGCCTCAGGCCAGGTCCGGCGAGAATGCCCTTCCGCCATCTCTGCCGCAGGCTCTTCCCCGTCAGCACCGAGCCGACGAAGAGGTGGAACGCGACGAAGGCGCCCTGAGGAGTGCCGGGCAGATGGATGAGCGGCAGTGAGCCGAATCGCCCGCAGCCCTGCGGGGACCCGGGTCGCATGTCCAAGCGGCGGAAGGTCGAGTGGTCGGGTTCCAGAGTCTGGCGAACGACTTCGAAGGCACCTGCGCTGATCCCGCCGGTCGTCACGACGAGGTCGGCCTCAGTCCGCATCGACATAAGTGTGCGGCGCAGCTCGTCGACATCATCGCTGCTCGTGGCTTCGATGGGTTCGGCGCCGAAGCCGCGGACGGCAGAGGCGAGCATGGGCAGGTTCGAGTTGAACACCGAGGCGGCGGCCGCCTCGG
>NZ_JAJB01000115.1:0-1787 GCF_000583215.1 Brevibacterium sp. VCM10 | reverse complement strand
CAACCTCCTCGGCGAGGCCGGGGACCTGTCCCTGGGTGAGGAGGAGACGATCCTCGACGGACTGCCGACGGCGAACTTCCACAACGGCGGGCGGTTGGCATTCGGCCCCGACGGGATGCTCTATGCCACGCTCGGCGATACGGGCGATCGCGACAGTGCCCAGGATGAACAGGCGCTGTCGGGAAAGATTCTGCGCATGACGCCCGATGGCGAGGTGCCCGACGACAATCCGTTCGGCGACTCGCTCGTGTACAGCATGGGACATCGGAACCCGCAGGGCATCGGGTGGGACGACGAGGGCACGATGTATGCCTCGGAGTTCGGGCAGGACACGTGGGATGAGCTCAACGTCATCGAAGCCGGAGGAAACTACGGCTGGCCCGAGGTCGAAGGCATCGCCGAGGATGGCGGCGCGGGTGACGGCTCGGGCGGAGGCGAGGGCGGCGGCGACCCGGGCGGCGGGGCTGGTGATTTCATCGATCCGGTGCAGCAGTGGTCACCCGACCAAGCGAGCCCGTCCGGACTGGCCGTCACCGAGGACAGCATCCTCATCGCCGGACTCCGCGGGCAACGACTGCACCGGGTGCCACTTGATGACCTGGCGTCATCGTCGCAGCTGTGGACCGGTGATTACGGGCGACTGCGCGATGTGGTCGAGGCACCCGACGGTTCGCTGCTCGTACTGACGAACAACACCGACGGTCGCGGAGATCCCGGCCCGGACGACGACCGCCTCCTGCGCTTCACGCCCTGACGGCGCTAGCCCGGTTATCGCTGCGTAAACCGGCCGACAACCGGACACACGCGTAAACGCCAGGCCCGCCCGCCCCGCAGATACGACCAAGGCCCCGAACGCTCTTCGCGTTCGGGGCCTCGTGACAGACGTGCTGCGTCGGTCGCCGGACTGCTCGCTCAGTTGTCCTTGGTTCCGGGCAGGCCCTGGGACTTGCGGCGCATGAGCAGGACGACGATGACGATGATGGCCAGGCCGCCCACGGACAGCAGCACGATCATCGGCGTCGACATTCCGGAATCGCTGCCGGTGGACTCGCCGATCTCGCCGCGATCCTCGGTGTCCTTGCCCGGCTCGTCGACGACTCCGCCGCCGAGCCCGGCCTTCGTCGACTCTCCGGACGACTCCTTGACCTCACCGCCGGCCCCTTCGGAATCCTTGATCGTAAACGAGTAGTCGCCGGAGATCGGGTGGCCGTCCTGCGACACCACGCGCCAGGTGACCTTGTAATCGCCGGGCTTGAGATCGTCGGGCAGAGCGACGCTGAGCTTCTTGCCCTCAACGGTCAGCTCACCTGCGGAGACATCTTTGCCGTCGACGACGACCTTGACCTCGGAGCCGACTTCCTGGATGTCGCCGGAGAAGGTCATCTCGAGCCATTTGGGCTGCTGGTCGAGCTCGGCACCGTCCTCGGGGTTCGACGACACCAGCTGATCATGCGCACTGGCGGCGGGAGCGAAAGCGAACACGCTCATCGCGGCCACCAGCAGGGCGGCGAAGCCCAGCCTGAGAGCGGACCAGTTCTGTCGTGTCATGAGACGGGTCATGAGAGTTTCTCCTTCGAGGCGTACCTGCGATTTCGATCGTGTCAGCGAGCTTGTGCTTACCAGTATCACTGAGATTTCGCGGCCAGCGTGCGCAGACGATCCGTGATTCCCGGCACGGACACTTCAATTGTCTCAAGAGTTTCTTCGAAATGCTTGAATTCCCCGTACCAGGGATCCTCGACATCGGGGGCGGGGATGTCGTCATCTCTCGCCGAGGCGGCGCTGAC
>NZ_JAJB01000114.1:0-1582 GCF_000583215.1 Brevibacterium sp. VCM10 | reverse complement strand
CGGATCTGCGCGCCGTCATCCGCGGCCCCTGCGCGCAGGCTGCCGGCGGGGACGGTGCCGATGTGCAATTCGCACCCGACGTCGCGGCACGATTCGATTCGTCGATGTCCGGGGCGGGCACGAGCATCCTCGGCGGACCACCCGGCATTCCGGAGTCCCGAAAGGGATTCGCTCCACGCTGGCGGGGTCTTGACCAACCTGCGGTCGCGTCCGAGGAATTTTTCGGCAGCATGCCGGGCGGCATCCCCATCGGTGTCGACGCATTCGGCGACCCTGTCATGTGGGATCCCCGGCGGGACGGTTCGGTGCTCACGGTTCGCGGTTCTCCGCAGAGCGGCAAGACCGGATTCGCGACTTACCTGGACAGCCTCGGCGGAGTCTCTGTCCACGATGATGCGCATCTGGAGTCGGATCCGGTCGACTGGGATCTGCTCGACGGACGCTGCCATGTGCTCACCGCGCCGACACGGTTCACTCCCGGCTATGGCTCCCCACTGGCCAAGGCTCAGAATCTCGGACCGCTTCTCGTTTTAGGCGTCCACACCGGGCAGGATCTCACCGCGCTCGGAGTGCTGCGACAGGCTCCGCTCGACGGGCTGCCGGGGACCGGCCTGTTCATCACCGAGGATCAGGCCCGCCCCGTCCGCGTCGTCAGCCTCGATGGGAGTCGAACCTGACTCAGCTCACGTCGGCAGGCGGTCCTGAGAGGGTCTCGTAGCGGTAGAGCTCGGTGGCGGTTCCAGCGTCGAGCAGGCGGTCGGCCAGCGCCGAGACCACGGGCATTCCGCTCGTGACTTCGATGACGACATCGGCGTCGACCGACAGCCGCGCCAGCAGGAGTTCGGCGTCGGCGACAGCCGCGGCGAAGTCCTCGCCGCCTGTCTCGGCGGCATCGTCACGGGTTTCGAACATGGATCCGAGGATGAGCTCGGTCGGCGGTTCCTCAACGGCCTGATCGACGACGGCGGTCCCGTCCCCGGCACCGGTTCCGGCACCCGGTTCACCGGCCGAGGGCAGAACGCCGGCGGACTCATCGGCTTCTCGCGCATAGGACACGGCGAAGGCGCTGAGCCCGCCCGCCTCGGCGGTCCCGTCAGCGCCATTGAGCAGAGCAGCACCGTGAGCACCGGCCGCCTCGGAGAGGAACGCGTTGTTCACCTGTCCGATGGTCAGGGGACCCACGGCATCGACGCGGTTGACGGCGCTGTACCAGTTGAGGAACGCCTTCGTCAGCTTCACCGAACCGGTGGCGACGATCTCGAGGTCTTCGGCCCGACCGCCTCCGGCCGGGGGCAGAGCTCCGGCGGGCACCTTGATCACGCGAGTCGTCGTCAGCGGGGTGAAGCCGAGCGCCTGCGCGAAACCCTCGCCCGGGCTGCCGGCATGGACACGGGCGCGCAGATCGAGACCTTCGAGCGCAGTCCCCCGCGTCTCGGCGCACACCGCGTCGAAGAGCTCACGCCCCTGACCCTGGCCCTGCTCCTCAGCGGCGACCTCCACATGGACCCACGCCCGGTAGGGGTGAAGCGGGGATTCGGCGATCGCGGCGGCTCCGACGGGAACGTCGGGGACCACCTCGGCG
>NZ_JAJB01000113.1:0-991 GCF_000583215.1 Brevibacterium sp. VCM10 | reverse complement strand
TCACCAGCGGCTCACGCCGGAGCCCCTGAGAGATCGAATACGGTGTGCCCAATGCCGGAAGGTTGCGTGAGTAGTGGGAGACGAGAGCGTCCTCGTTCGGTTCGGAGAACGGCTGCGGCTGTTTCGTGGCCTCACCGAAATAACGCCCCGACATGAATCGTGCCCCCAGGGCACGCACCCGGTCGAGATCGTCTTCGGTCTCGACGCCGTCGGCGAGGATGACCGCGCCGGTGCGTTCGAGATGGGCGTGGAGGAGGCGGTTGAGTTCAGCCAGATGGGAGTCGCAGGCGATGCGCAGGACGTCCGGGTGGAGTCCGACGACGGAGGGATTGACCAGCGGGACGAAGGAGGTGCTGCGCAGGTCGGCACCGACCGATGACATGCCCACGCCCCATCCCATGGCGCGCGCCGAGCGCACCGAACGCAGCACTGAGGCCGGAGACGAGGCAACACGGTTGGCGTCGAGCTGGAGGATCACCGACCGGTCGGGTTCCCCGGCACGGTCCTCGAGGGTGGCGAAGGATTCGGCTTCGGCGTGGAGGAACAGGCGGTTGGACTTCGGCAGTCCTGCGCCTTCGGCCGTGCGCAGCGCCGAATCCCGCAGGGAGGCGTCGATATCACCGGTGATCGTCGAGGCGCGCATGGCGTGGCGCAGGTTCTCCGATTCGGCACGTCCCAGTTCAGGATCACCCGTGGGAGCCTGCAGAATCTGATGGCCGACCCGTTGGAAGGTCAATACATCGACGACGGGGGCGAAATAGGTTTCGATCCCGCCCGAGCGCACGAGCTCTTCGAGCGCAAGCTCGTCTTCGGGTACGGCCTCGACCACTGTGTTTCCTTCCATGGGCTGATGTGCGTTCACAGTCTTCCACATTCGGACACAGCGGATTGTCTAAAATCTGTAACATTATTGCGCTGACAGCTGATGCTGGCCGTACCGACCGGGTGTGCTGCGAACGGTTCCTCACGCTCGGCGGGGGCCGCCTCGGCG
>NZ_JAJB01000112.1:0-606 GCF_000583215.1 Brevibacterium sp. VCM10 | reverse complement strand
ATCGCCGCGGCCAAGGCCGAGGGCATCAAGCTCACCGTCGAGACCTGCCCGCACTACCTCGTCTTCACCGCCGAGGAGATCCCGGACGGGGCGACGACGCACAAATGCTGCCCGCCGATCCGTGAGGAATCGAACCGGGAGGCGCTGTGGCAGGGGCTCATCGACGGCACGATCGACTGCATCGTCTCCGACCACTCGCCCTCGACGGCCGAACTCAAACTGCTCGACACAGGCGATTTCGGTGCGGCGTGGGGCGGGATCTCGTCGCTGCAGCTGGGACTCTCGCTCGTGTGGACCGAAGCCGCGAAGCGCGGAATCGAGCTCGCCGAGGTGGTCCGCTGGATGTCCGCGGCGCCGGCGGCCGTGGCCCGGGTTGACGGCAAGGGGGCGATCGCCGAGGGCAATGACGCGGACTTCGCCGTCTTCGCCCCCGACGACGAGTGGACGGTGCGGGCCACGGAACTCTGGCACCGCAACCAGATCAGCGCGTACGACACCCGCGCCGTCCGCGGTCGGGTGACGCGAACCGTGCTGCGCGGTGCCCCGGTCGACTTCGAGGCCCCCGCAGGCCGACTCCTCAACGCCCGCTGAATTACTACCCGACGG
>NZ_JAJB01000111.1:0-4065 GCF_000583215.1 Brevibacterium sp. VCM10 | reverse complement strand
GGCGGCCGCCTCGGTGAGGGTCCCATCCGACCGATCAGCACCCTGGATTTCGTCACCAGTGACGATCAGGCCGACGCGGGGCCTGCGGACGACGCCGATCTCGATGATGCCGAGCATCGCGAGCGTGCCGACCCCGGCCGAGGTGATCCGCTCCCCCGCGGTCAGGACGATGTCACCCCGGCTCATGTCCTCGCCGACTGCACGGATGTTCCAGCCAGGAGGCACTGACTCGGGAAGAGAATCGATCCGGATGGCCTCGGGGGCCGGACCGGCCTGCTGAGCGTCGGTGAGCTCGACGGGAACGACCGCCTCGGTGTCGGTGGGCACGGGAGCTCCCGTCATCACCCGCACCGCGCATCCCGGTTGCAAGGCGACGGGGCCGTGACCGGCGGGAATGTCGCCGACGACTCGAATGGACGTGCCGTCGCGGGCTGCGTTCAGGGCAGCGCCGTCGAGGGCGAACCCATCCATCGCCGAGGCGGCGAAGCCGGGCACCGATCGCGGGGCTGTGATGTCCGTCACCGTGGTGCGTCCGGCGGCGGTGCGCAGCGGCGTCGTTTCGGTGTGCAGACTCGGCGCCAGATCGGCGATGAGCTCGGAGCAGATGAGCTCGGAGTAGTCCTCTGGGTCCAATGATGTCCTTCCCTCGCTTCGATCCTACTTGCGATTCGATACGGCCGGGCCCGATGGTCCGGTGCGGCCGGGACCGGACCATACGGTGCGAGTCGCGTCGGGTCATCCAGTGCAGCTCGCGCCGGGTTCGTCTACAGTGTGGAGCGTGGACACTGACCGAGCAGTAACCATCGCGCCCTCGCAGTTGAAACCGATCAGCTGGGAGGCTGCCGCGGCTGCCCTGTTGGCAGTCTCGGCAGTTGTGCTCTTCGGTGTGGGAACGACGTTTCCGCAGGTCCGCGCCTTCGGGTACGGTCCGATGCTCGCTGCTCTGGTCACCGCGTGGAGTGTCAATCGGCGCTTCGCCAGAGACCTCAGCATCATCGCCGCCTGTCTCGCACTCATCTCGGCGATTTCGGTCGAGGCCGATATCTCCTGGACGAACATCGCCCGCATGGGTGTGGTGCTCTCCGCCGTCGTCATCGGCCCGTGGCTGGTGACCCGGTACGTATTCCAGGACCGGACGATCCAATTCCCGCTGCGGCGCGGCCAACCCTGGTCGCGGCTGGAGTGGGCATGGCTGGTCTTCGTCGTCGTGGTCGCGTGGGCGGTGCTGCCGCAGTACTTCATGCGCACCGGGGTCTACCTCAACTGGCCGCCGCTGACGAACTGGTCGGAGATCGTCCGACTGTTCTTCGGGGTCAATGCCGTGGGCATCTGGGATGAGCTGTTCTTCATCTGCACGGTCTTCGCCCTGCTGCGCACACACTTCTCGTTCTGGACGGCGAACGTCTTCACCACGATCATCTTCGTCTCGTTCCTCTGGGAGCTCGGCTACCGGTCGATCGGGCCGCTGCTGACGATCCCCTTCGCACTCGTGCAGGCCTTCATCTTCACTCGCACGAAGTCACTGCCCTATACGGTCACGGTGCATCTGCTCTTCGACGCGCTCGTGTTCCTCACGATCGTCCACGCCCACCACCCTGACGCGCTGCCCATCTTCATCGGCGTCTGACACCGTCATCAGAGTCCGAGTCGCAGCGGGCAGCCTCTCGACGCGCGGCGGCAACGCGCTGAAGAGACACTTTCGGACAGCGATGGTCGCCCGGGATGACGCAGGTCCCTCCGAGCCGGTGACTCGGAGGGACCTGCGTACGGTGGTGACTGTTCGCGCGGCAGCGGACTCAGCGGATTCCGCGCAGCAGCTTCAGCATCGGCTTCGTCAGGGTGAGCGCGAGCAGGCCGAGCACGACCGTCGAACCGCCGACCGAGAGCCAGTAGGGTGCCTGATTGGCAGTGTCGAAGTACCCGCCGAGCACACCGGACAGTGCCGTTCCCACACCCGAGGCGAGGAAGAACACGGCGATCATCTGCGACTGGAAGACCTTCGGTGCGACCTTCGTCGAGAACGACAGTCCCACCGGCGAGATGAGCAGCTCACCGAAGACGAACACGGCCAGGGTCAGAGCAACCCACAGCAGCGGCGTCTCATTGGGGCCGGCCTCAGCGAAGGGCAGGAACATGAGGAAGCCGATGCCGATGAGCACGAGAGACAGTCCGGCCTTCACCGGTGTCGAGATCTGCTTGGGTCCGAGCTTCATCCACACCGTGGCGAACAGCGGGGCGAAGACGATGACGAAGAACGCAGGGATCAGCTGGATCCAGTTGATCGGCATCTCCCACCCGAAGATCGAGCGGTTGAGCTGCGTATCCGAGTAAACGGTCAGAACACCGAAGATCTGCTGGTACATCGACCAGAAGATGACGACGGTGATGAAGAACGGGATATAGGCAAGGACGCGGGAGCGCTCGTCGCCATTCGTCTGCGGCGAGGTGTACATGACGATGAAGTAGCAGGCGGCCGCACCGGCAGAGACTCCGGCGATCCACCAATCGAGATTTTCAGGGTTGACGATCTTCGTCATCCACAGAATGACGGAGAGGAGAACGACGACCACGACGGCCACGAAGAAGAGGTAGAGCTTGTTCTTCGGCAGCGGATTGACCGCGACACGGGACTCCGGCGGCAGGCTCCTGCGACCGGTGAGGTAGATGATGAGGCCCAGGGCCATGCCGATTGCGGCGGCCCCGAACCCGTAGTGGAAGCCGATGTTCTTCTGCAGCAGACCGGTGAGCAGCGGGCCGAGGAGGGCGCCGATGTTCACGCCCATATAGAAGATGGTGAAGCCGGCGTCACGGCGCGGGTCCTTCTCTTCGTAGAGTTCACCGACCAGTGCCGAGGCGTTCGCCTTGAGACCGCCGGAGCCGAGTGCGACGAGGATGAGGCCGATCGCCACTCCCCCGTAGCCGGGGATGAATGCCAAGCAGATGTGGCCGATCATGATGATGACGGCCGAGTAGAAGAGGACCTTCTCCGCTCCGGCCAGCCGGTCGGCGAGCCAGGCGCCGAGGATGGTGGCGAGGAAGACGGCACCGCCGTAGGCACCGACGATCCCCACGGCCGTGCCCTGCTCCATCCCCATGCCGCCGTCGGTGACGCTGAAGTAGAGGTAGATGGCGAGGATGCCGTTCATCCCGTAGTAGGAGAATCGCTCCCACAGTTCCAGGCTGAACAGCTGCATGAGCGGCAGAGGGTGTCCGAAGAAGCGGGTATCGCTGCGGACGGCCTCGGTCGTCGAGGTGCTTGAAGACATTGTGTGCTTTCCGTAGTGGTGTGAGAGGCCACGATCCGTGGCGCACTTCACGATGGACCAGCGGACATCCTACTCCTCGGTTTTGCCGTGGTCACACCTGGCAATGCCTGGGACACGCTGTCCCAAAAAGCGGAAATTCAGAGTGATTCAGATCTCTTCATCGGCCTCTGCTACGCGCCTGCGTGACGGCTTGTCGCCTCGTCGATCGCCGCGTCTGTCGACGAACAGGTTGAGCACACCGGCACACAGGACGATCGCCGAGGCGGCCACCGGAACAGCCATCGCCACGGCCGTCCCCAGATCCTCGGCGAGGATGCCGTTGACCGCTGAGGACACCGATTGGCCGACGATGATCGCCGACCCCGCCATCGACATCACGGTCGCCGACCGCCCGAGCGGGGCGCGTTCGGCAGCGAGGCTGAACAGGGTCACCAGGCTCGGTCCGATTCCCATGCCCATGAGCAGCAGTGCCACGACGATGACCGGCATCGATTCCGTCGACGCGAGGATGATCGACCCGGTGCCCATTATCGGCGCGAAGCACAGCAGCCGGGCCCACAGCGCGAACGATGCGGGGAAGAGCGCCACAGAGATCGCCAGCACCGCCGAACCGATGCCCATGACCCCGTAGATGAGACCGGCCTCCTCCGGTCGTCCGATGTCGTTGGTCAGCGCGGTCAGGGCGGTCAGCGTAGAGCCGAACACCATTCCGACGCCGAAGACGCCGAGGATGATGACGAAGACACCTGGGGTGAACATGTCCTTGGCCGGGGCACGCTCGCCGAGGCTGCTCGACGTC
>NZ_JAJB01000110.1:0-956 GCF_000583215.1 Brevibacterium sp. VCM10 | reverse complement strand
TCGCCGAGGCGGCCCTGACCCGCACCGGATTCACGAGCCTTCACCCGGTGACCTCCCAGCAGGCCCCGGATCCGGATTTTCCGACAGTGTCGTTCCCGAATCCCGAGGAGGCCGGGGCTCTCGACGAGTCGTTCGCCCTGGCCCGTGAGGTCGGCGCCGAGCTCATCATCGCCAACGACCCGGACGCCGACCGGTTCTCCGCGGCCATTCCGGATGACTCTGCCGCGGCCGGGTACCGGCAGCTGTCCGGCGACGAGGTGGGGCTCCTCCTCGGTGAGGATGCCGCGACGCGCCTGACTGCGGGAACACATCATGCGGCGGGGGCGGAGACTCCGGTGTTCGCGAACTCGATCGTATCCTCCCGGGGGCTGGCCGCCGCTGCCGCCAGCCAAGGGTTCGCAGCGGTGAACACGCTCACCGGGTTCAAGTGGATCTCCCGAGTTCCCAACCTTGTCTTCGGCTACGAAGAGGCGCTCGGCTACTGCGTCGATCCGGCTGCGGTCCGTGACAAGGACGGCATCTCTGCAGCCGTGACCTTCGCGGCTCTGGCATCCCGGCTCAAAGCCGAGGGATCGAGCATCGAGGCCGAACTCGATCGGATCCGGGCCCGCGACGGCTACTTCGCCACCGCTCCCTTGAGCTTCCGCCTCGACGATGTCTCCCTCATCGCCACGGCGATGGCGAAGCTGCGTGAGAATCCTCCGGCCACGCTGGCCGGCTCCCCCATTGCTGAGGTCCACGACCTCGCAGCCGGGTATGAGGGGCTGCCTCCGACCGACGGGATCCTTTTGCTCTCGGAGTCGAACTCGCGGGTCATCGTGCGTCCTTCCGGCACGGAACCGAAGCTCAAGTGCTATCTCGAAGTCGTCGCCGAGCCCTCGGAACTCCAGGCTGCCGCCGATGCCGATGCCCGTGCGGCCGCCAGCGCAGGAGTGCGTCTGCCGGCCGCCTCGGCG
>NZ_JAJB01000109.1:0-2923 GCF_000583215.1 Brevibacterium sp. VCM10 | reverse complement strand
ATCGGACCGCCTCGGCGGGGTTGGGGGTCGGGGCGGTGTTAGGGGATCTCAGCCGGGGAGCGTGCGGGGACCGGTAGGCGACGATGATGATGAGCACGGCGATGACGATGAGCAGGAGCGAGAGACCGATGGCTGCCTGCAGGTCGGATTCGCGCACGAGGTAGATCTGCAGGGGCATCGTCCGGGTGACGCCGGACAGCGATCCGGCGAAGGTCAGCGTGGCCCCGAACTCGCCGAGTGAGCGGGCGAAGCACAGCACGGCACCCGTGACGATTCCGTATCGGAGCAGCGGCAGAGTGACCGTGAAGAACACACGATTGGGTTTCGCACCGAGCTCGGCCGCGGTGAGTTCATAGCGGCGCCCAAGGCCCGCGGTGGCGGTCTCGACGGACATGACCATGAACGGCAGGGACACGAAGACCTGCGCCATGATCACCGCCGAGGTGGTGTAGGCGAGGCTGAGGCCCGCCGCTTCGAGCCCCCCGCCGAGGATGGCCGACCGACCCCAGGTGTAGAGCAGCGCGAGACCGCTGACCACCGGGGGCAGCACGAGAGGCAGCAGGATGAGGGTGCGCACGATGCGCTGGCCGGGGAACCGCCGAGTGGCGAGCAGGTACCCGAGGGGGAAGCCGATGAGGACGCTGATGAGTGCCGAGGTCACCGAGGTCAGCAGGGACAGCCTCATCGCCAGGCGGGATTCCTCGGCCGTGATCACGGCGAGCAGACTCTGGGCATCGACCCGAGTGAGCATGCCGATGATCGGCAGGAGCAGGAAGACGATTCCGATGACGGCGGGCACCCACAGCCAGCCGGGGACGAGCGATTCGGATCTGGGCCGCCGCGGGGGTCGGACCGGGGACGTCTCGCGACGCATCGGAGCAGGCGCAGGCATGGTCAGCCCGCAGCGAATCCGGCGTCGCGCAGCAGCTTCTGGGCAGTGTCGGAACCGAGGAACTTCACGAAGTCATCGGCTTGGTCCTGGTTCTCGCTGGCTCTGACAGTGGCGGCCGGGTACTTGTTGATCACCTTGTCGGCTCCGTCGAGCTCGACCTGTTCGACCTTGCCGCCTCCACGGGCGATATCGGTGACGTAGACGATTCCGGCGTCGGCCTGGCCGGCGCTGACCTTGCCGAGCACATCGGTGACCGAGTTCTCTTCGCTGACCGGATCGAGTGCGACGTCGTTGAGGTCGGCCCACTTCTGAGTTGCGGCCCCGCAGGGCACTTGAGGCGCGCAGACGACGAGGTCATTGCCGGAAAAGTCCTTGGAGCTCGTGATCGCCTGCGGATTTCCCTCGGCCACGGCCAGGGTGAGCGTGTTCGAAGCGAACATCTCGGGCTCGCCGGCAAGCAGATCGTCGGAGGCGAGTGTGTCCATCGTCGTCTCGTCGGCGGTGGCGATGACGTCGGCGGGGGCACCTTCGGAGATCTGCGAGACGAGGTCGGAGGAACCGGCGAAAGAGAACTTCACGTCTGGTGCGTTCGGATCGGCGGCGGTGTACTCATCGGCGATGTCGTCGAAGACTTCGGTGAGCGAAGCGGCGGCGAAGACGGTGATCTCCTCCGGTTCGTCCGCCTCGGCGTGCGGATCCGATCCCGATGAACAGGCGGTCAGGGTCAGGGCTGCGACGGTGCAGAGCCCCAGCAGGGTTTTCTTCATACCCCCATTGAACCCGCAAATACGGTTCCGTGTCGACTTCAGGTCCGATTATGAGACTTTACGGTCGTGTGTGGCCACGCACGGCCGGTCCTCATGAACTCGGAACGGTGTCGATCGACACCATCGTCGCCTTCACCGAGGCGGTCGCAAGACTGCCCGGCTCGAGCCCGAGTTCGCGGCAGGCTTCGGCCGACATCAGCGACACCACGCGGAAGGGACCGCACTGCATGCTGACCTGGGCCATCACTCCGTCGATGCTGACGTCCGTGACGAGACCGGCGAAGCGGTTGCGTGAGGAGCTGACGACTCCGCTGGGGTCCGGCAGAGCCTCGGAGGACGATTGAGCGAGAGCGGCGAGCTCACTGCCGTCGACGACCGCCCGATTCGAGGCGTCCTTGTGGTGGGACAGTCGACCGTCGGCGACCCACCGGCGCACGGTGTCATCGCTGACGCCGAGGAACCGTGCCGCTTCGCTGATCCGCAGTCGGGTCATTCGAGGGCTCCTACCCATTCGTCACTGCCATCGCTGAAGTGCTGATGCTTCCAGATCGCCACTCGAGCCTTGACCTCGTCGATGAGTTCGCAGCAGGCGAGCAAGGAGTCCTTCCGATGGGCTGAGGCGACGACTGCGGCCAGTGCCACATCGCCGATCTCGAGGTCGCCGACGCGGTGGACGACGGAGAGCCTGACCGCAGGGTGCCGGGCGGCGATGTCCGCAGCCACCTCGGCGATCTGGGTGGAGGCCAGGGGGTGGGATTCGTAGTGCAGACGAGCGACTCCCCGACCCTCGTCGTGGTCGCGGATGACTCCGGAGAAGCTGACGACGGCACCGCAGGTGTCCGTGAGGACCTGGGGTTCGAGTTCCTGGGTCGAAATCGGGGATTCGATGACTCCCGTGGTCACGACTGTGCCGGTGCTCATGACTCTCGCGTCCGATCTCCGCTCTTTCCGCCGGTCTTCTCGACGACCTTGATGTCGCTGATGACGGCCTGGTTGTCGACGGCCTTGATCATGTCGAAGATCGTCAGCGCGGCCGTGGTCACAGCCGTCAGGGCTTCCATCTCGACGCCTGTCTTCGACACGGTCTTCACCGCGGCGGTGATGGCCACCGCGTCCTCGCGGAGTTCGAACTCCACGTCGATTCCCGTCAGGGGCAGCGGATGGCACAGCGGGATGAGGTCGCTGGTGCGCTTGGCGCCCATGACGGCGGCGATGCGGGCCACGGGCAGAGCATCGCCCTTGGGAAGCCCCGCCTCGGCGATGA
>NZ_JAJB01000108.1:0-1309 GCF_000583215.1 Brevibacterium sp. VCM10 | reverse complement strand
TATCTGGGCCGCCGTCAGGTTGTTTGGGGAGGGGCTCACCGGGGCCCAATGCGCGACGTCAGTGGGCGCCCTTCCAATGCGGGCTGTACATGAGTCCGAGCACATTGCCGAAAGGGTCCACCACTGAAGCGGTCACGAATTCCGGCCCCCGCGGGGTCACCGGCATATGCACAGTCGCGCCGCGGTCGACGAGATCTGCCACTGCCGCCTCGACGTCGTCGACGTGCCAATATGTCACCGAGCTGCTTCCCGGAGCTGTCCCGGCGGGCGAATATGTCCGGTCCATGACCCCCAGCTCGTCTTCATCGGGTCCGACGCGGAACTCGACGTAAGCCGCCGGCCCCTCGGCAGGCTGGCGGAAGTAGGGCTCCATTCCCAGATAGTCCGCATACCAGTTCGCGGCTGCCGCCACATCATCGGCGGTGAGCACCATCGTCGTCAGTCCCTGGATTCCATTCATGGCCTTGTCCTTCTCTCTACATCGCCGCCGCGCTTCGCAGTCATACCGTTGCAGCACCAAGTCTCTGGCGGCCCCTCATCCACCCGTCTGGATGAACAATGCTCACTTTTCCAGCAAAAGTGATCACCAAACGATCACTTTTATTGAGATACTTCAACTATGCGTGCAGACCGGCTCATCGCTCTCGTTCTCTTCCTGCAGTCCCGCGGGAAAGTGACCGCCGCCGAGGTGGCTGCTGAACTCGACGTCTCGATTCCCACGGCTCGCCGCGACCTCGAAGCCCTGGCCGGGGCCGGAGTTCCCGTGTATGGGCGGCCTGGCCGAGGCGGAGGCTGGCAGCTCGTCGGAGGGTCACGCACGAATCTCACCGGCTTGTCGGGACACGAGTCCAAGTCGCTGTTCTGGATGCTCGGTACCGCCGGGCTCTCCGATCCGGGAACCCGGGCTGCCACACGCAAACTCATCCGCGCCCTGCCCGAGACCCTGCGGGACGAAGCCGAGATCCTCGCGACGAGGATCCACTATGACCACACAACTTGGGGAGAACCGCCGCGAACCGCTGATCGCAGCGAGATCCTCGACGATCTTCGGACTGCGCTGGTGAGAACGGCAGACCTTCGCATCTCCTATTCCAACCGCAACGGCACCTCTGAGGCGATCACCATTCGGCCGTTGGGACTCGTGGCGAAAGCCGGGATCTGGTATCTCATCGCACGCCCGCGCCTCGTTGGCGCGCCTCGTACCTTCAAGATTGATCGGATCGACAAGACCGAGAAGGTCGACACAGGCAACGTCTCGCCCGCAGACCAGATCGAGGACCGAGCCGGACACGGCACCGGTGCCGTTGAG
>NZ_JAJB01000107.1:0-1494 GCF_000583215.1 Brevibacterium sp. VCM10 | reverse complement strand
GGCGGCGATGAAGACGACGACATCCGGCAGCGGGCTGAAGACGACCCACGCCATGAAGGTCAGTGCCGCACAGTTGAGGATGCCGGCGATGAGCAGCACGTAGCGCTGCCCCCAACGATCGGCGGCCGCCCCGATGAAGGAACCGAACAGGGCCGTGCCGAGTCCGACCATGGCGGAGTTGATTCCGCCCAGGCTCAGGGATCCGCGGCCGGCCACAACGAGGGTGAGGACACCGACGACGATCATGGCGAACGGCATGCGGGCGACGAAGGCGATCGGGAAATAGCTGCGTCCGACGGCCGAGAACAGAGTCGGAGAGGACTGCTGCACGGTCGTGTCCCGAGTCGAGGCGGGTATTTCGCTGTCTGTCATATCAATCCAGTTTCTGCTCCCGCTCGTCCGGGAGATCGTGCCGCCGTGGTGACCTGGATCAAATCACTCGGTAGGTGCACGCAGTTGGTCTGAGAAAGTCGAACCGGAAGGTTCTTCTTCAGGCTACTGCGTTTGTCCGCGCGATTCGAGCGGCAGCGGACCCCGCGGCGTTGAGTTTCATCACCATGGCACAGACCCCATTCCCATCGGCGACTCAGAAAGAACGCAGATCGGTCTGCGAGGATGACGACTATGAACTTCTTGTCTCGCGTCATCGTCAACGCATGCGCGATCTGGGTGGCCGCCTGGATTCTGCCGGGTGTGACGATCACAGGGAACCGGGTCGTCGAGGAGCAGGCCGGGGCCATTCCGGCGATGATCATCTCCTACCTTGTCATCGGCCTCATCTTCGGGTTGGCGAACGCCTTCATCAAACCGATCCTCAGCTTCGTCTCCGCCCCCATCACCTGTCTGACGCTGGGGCTGTTCTCCATCGTCATCAATGCGATCATGTTGGCGCTGACGAGTTGGCTCAGTGGGTTCACTCCTTTCGTCTTCACCATCGATTCGTTCTTCTTCTCCGCCATCCTCGCCGCGATCATCGTCTCGATCGTCTCCGCGCTGCTCGGATGGCTGGTCCCGGAGCGAAGCGCCGACCACGACCGGAGATGAGCAAAGTCCTCTACGCGATGTAGACTGTTGCTGAGAGTCAGCTGACCACCAGAAACTGTGCCGGAGGAGACCATGTCCGATATCGCCGCCCCGAAGAGAACCCGCAATTCCGCATCGTTTGCCGATGTCATCGTCTTCATCGTCGCCTTCGTGCTCTTCCTGTTCGGGCTCTACCTCTTCGGAGCCGCGTTCTCCTCACCCGAGGGAACCGAGTTCTGGGTGTTCTGGGGCGGTCTGCTCGCATCGAGCTTCGCCTTCCTCGTCCCGATCGTCTACCGCTGGGCTCGCGACTCCCGACGCTGATCTCCACATCGGTTCACGAAGGGCCGCTGCGCTGATGCGCAGCGGCCCTTCTCGTCGATTCACCGGCTTTCTCTGCGCCCTGTCACTTGCCGAATCACCCGTCGATTCGCCGGTGACAGAAATCCATGATCGCCGAGGCGGCTTCGA
>NZ_JAJB01000106.1:0-3000 GCF_000583215.1 Brevibacterium sp. VCM10 | reverse complement strand
TCGACCTCGCCGAGGTGGACGTCCCCGCTGACGCGCAGGTCTACCTGTGCGGCCCGCCCCCGTTCATGAAGGCCGTGCGCCGCGGACTCGACGAGCTCGAGGTGCCCGAGGACAACATCCACTTCGAGGTCTTCGGTCCCGACAGCTGGGCGACCGTGCCCGAACTCGTGCCCGCCTGATCCCAACCGGTCCCGGCTTGAGCCGGGTCGAACCGGTGCCTGACCCCAAGCGGGGGACTGTGCATATGCGCGCCGAGGCGGTCCCACCTCGGCGCGCATCCGTCGGTTCTGGGCGGGGCGGGGGCATGCACTAGAATCGGATCATTATGGCCTCCACTGATTACTCTTCTGAAATCGCCAACCTCCGCCAGACGTACAAAGCGATTCTCGACGTGTCCGATCTGGACAACCTGCGCGACGAGGTTGCCGAGCTCACGGAGCAGGCATCATCGCCGACATTCTGGGACGACCCCGATTCGGCGCAGAAGACCTCGGCCAAGCTCTCGCACAAGCAGGGCACCCTGGAGAAGCTCGAGAAGTTCGGACAGCGCATCGACGATGCCGAACTCCTCGTCGAGATGTCCCAGGACGAAGGCGACTCGGACTCGCTCGAAGAAGCCGACCGCGACATCAGGAAGCTGCGCGATCAGCTCGCCGAACTCGAGATCTCGACCCTGCTCAGCCACGAATACGATGAGCGCTCCGCTGTTGTGACCGTGCGGTCGGGCGCCGGCGGCGACGACGCGACCGACTGGGCGCAGATGCTCACCCGCATGTACGTCCGGTGGGCGGAGAACCGCGGGTACAAGGTGCAGGAGCTCGACACCTCCTATGCCGAAGGTGCGGGCATCAAGTCCGCAACCATTCAGATCGACGCGCCCTATGCCTACGGCACGCTGTCGGTCGAAGCCGGCACCCACCGCCTCGTGCGCATCAGTCCCTTCGACAACCAGGGGCGCCGTCAGACCTCGTTCGCCGCCGTCGAGGTGGTCCCGCTCATCGAGTCGACGGACCATGTCGAGGTCGACGAGAACGATCTGCGTATCGACGTCTACCGGTCCTCGGGCCCCGGCGGACAGTCGGTGAACACGACGGACTCGGCCGTGCGCATCACCCACATCCCCACCGGAGTGGTCGTGAGCATGCAGAACGAGAAGTCCCAGATCCAGAACCGCGAGGCCGCGATGCGCGTCCTCCAGTCCCGCCTCCTCGACCTCAAGCGCCAGGAAGAGGCTGCACAGAAGAAGGAGCTGGCCGGCGACATCAAGGCCAGCTGGGGCGACCAGATGCGCTCGTACGTCACGCATCCGTACCAGATGGTCAAAGACCTGCGCACCGGCTATGAGGTCAACAACCCCTCGGCAGTCTTCGACGGCGACCTCGACGGACTCATCGAAGCCGGCATCCGCTGGCGCAAGGAACAGGAGATGGCCGAAGAAGCCGAGGCCTGAGCCTCCGGCCGCGACCTCTCCCGGTCTGCCCGGCCCCGGTCCGCCCGCCCGTCGGCAGCCGGACTATCCGGCGCGCATCCGCCTCGGCGACGGTTCCCCTGACGGGGCATCGCCAATTGCAGGGAAGAGACTGTTGATTTTCGCTGCCGAAACCAACATTCCCTTCCCTGGGAATTCCGGGCTCGCGGGCCGCTCGCCGGCCCGACTGTGAACTTCATCAGATCGCACCACACGCCCGGCCGCCTCCGCGAACATCACGGAACTGTTACGTACAGTGGAAGCGGCCGAGCCACCCGCAACATGATTGAAGACCGACTTGATCAGATTCGACTCCGTTTCGAAGTCCTACGACACGCGTTCCCGCAAGGCGCTCGACGACATCTCGTTCGAGGCTGACCGCGGAGAATTCGTGTTCCTCGTCGGGGCATCCGGATCGGGAAAGTCCACGGTCATCCGACTCATTCTGCGCGAAGAGGTCCCCAGCGCCGGACGCATCCATATCGCCGGAAAGTCCGTGGTGAAGATGCCGAGCTGGAAGGTGCCCTACCTGCGGCGGGGGATCGGAACCGTGTTCCAGGACTTCCGCCTGCTGCCGAACAAGACCGTGTTCGCCAATGTGGCCTTCGCCCTCCAGGTGATCGGAAAGTCCCGCGCGGCCATGTCGACGCTCGTCCCCGACGTCCTCGAGACCGTGGGCCTGGCCGGCAAGGAGAAACGCTACCCCAGTGAGCTTTCCGGCGGTGAGCAGCAGCGTGTGGCCATCGCCCGCGCCGTGGTCAACAAACCCGGAATCCTGCTCGCCGACGAGCCGACGGGCAACCTCGACCCGGCCACAAGCGCCGACATCATGAACGTGCTGGAGAAGATCAACCGCAACGGCACCACCGTGCTCATGGCCACCCACGACGGAGAGATCGTCAACCGGATGCGTCGGCGGGTCATCGAACTGCGCGAAGGCGAAATCGTCCGCGACGTCGAAGAAGGCACCTACGGAGTCGCCTCATGAGGGCCGGGTTCATCCTCTCCGAAGTCTGGTCGGGCCTGCGCCGGAACTTCTCCATGGTCATCTCCGTCGTGCTCGTGACATTCGTGTCCCTGCTCTTCGTCGGAGCCGCGATCCTGCTGCAGATGCAGGTCGGTCAGATGAAGGACTTCTGGTACGACCGTGTGCAGGTCTCCGTGTTCCTGTGCCCGCCGGATTCGGAGGCGACGAACTGTGTCGACGGTGAGGCCACGGGAGAACAGAAGGATCAGATCCGGGCCGAGCTCGAAAGCTCCGATCTGGCCCCCTATGTCGACAAGGTCTACTTCGAGGACAAGACCGAGGCCTACGAACACTTCCAGGAGCAGTTCAAGGGCACCAGCCTCGAAGGCACCGTGCCCGAGGATGAGATGAACGAGTCCTTCCGGGTCAAACTCAAGGACGCCGAGAAGTACGACATCATCAAGGAGACGTTCTCGTCGACTCCCGGGGTCGAAGAGGTCGTCGACCAGAATCAGCTGCTCGACCGTCTGTTCGGGGTGCTCAATATCGCGACGATCGTCGCGAT
>NZ_JAJB01000105.1:0-904 GCF_000583215.1 Brevibacterium sp. VCM10 | reverse complement strand
ACGACCGCCTCGGCGCCGGTCTCGGCCAAGTGATGCACGAGCACACGTTCGGCGGTGACGGACCGGCAGATGTTGCCGGTGCACACGAAAACGACGGATGCCAGACTCATATCTCCTCCTCGGGCGGGGCGTGCGGGGCACTGATCACGATACTGTGGGGCCATGACTTCTGAAACCTCACAGACCTCGATCAGGCCGGCCGACGACCTGTACCAGCACATCAACGGCGAGTGGATCGACTCGTTCACGATCCCCGATGACCGGGCCGGCGACGGAGCCATGCGTGAGCTCTTCGACACCGCCGAGACCAAGGTCCGCGACATCATCACCTCAGTGACCGACAGCCCGCAGGAGCCCGGCTCCGAGGGACAGAAGGTCGCCGACCTATTCACCTCGTTCATGGATGTCGATCGCATCAACGACCTCGGCGTCGCCCCGCTGACCTCGACGTTCGCCGCTATCGACGCCGCCGAGGACAAGTCCGAACTCGCCGCAACGCTCGCCCGACTCGAGACCGAAGGCATCGGCGGAGTGCTCGGCGGGTACGTCACCGCCGATGCGAAGGACTCCGACGTCTACGCCCTCTACCTCGTCCAGGCCGGGATCTCCCTGCCCGACGAGGACTACTACTTCAACGACGACCACGCCGAGGTGCGCGCGAAGTTCCTCGCGCATGTGCAGAAGATCGCGGCCCTGGCCGGTCTCGGGGAGAAGTCCGGGATCACCGATGCCGAGGTGGCCGCCAAGGTGATGGCGTTCGAGACCGAACTCGCCCGGCACCACTGGGATCGGGTGGCCTGCCGCGATGCGGAGAAGACGTACAACAAGTATTCGATCTCTCAGCTGCGCGACCTCGGCCCCGAGTTCGACTTCGACTCGTACCTGGGGATCCTCACCGCCGAGG
>NZ_JAJB01000104.1:0-3255 GCF_000583215.1 Brevibacterium sp. VCM10 | reverse complement strand
CTGCGCCGCCGTCAGGTAGCAGGTCAGACTGTGGAGGGGATTGACTCCTCGTGAGGTCTGCGGCGCCGGGTCAGGCCGTCACCTGCTGTCGGGGCCCTGTGGACGGACTGCTGGGCGTCGGCCTCGTCATCGACGACGGATCCTTGTACCGTCTGGTGGGAATCGTCGCCGGACGATGCCAGGTCGTCGACCGCCTCGGCGTCGGACTCTGACGTCTCCGGGGACATGCCCAGCGCCAGTGCCTGCTTGCGCTGTTCCCTGGCGATCTCTCGTTCGCGTTCGAGATGGAGATTGCCGAAGTCATGGGCCGTGCGCGGAGGCTTGATCCCGTCGATGAGGAAGACCAGCGCGAGCGAGACCAGACCCCACAGGCCGAGGACCTGCAGGTGTTCGGTGACGACATCGCCGTCGAAGTAGAGGATCGAGCGGATGGTTTCGACCGCGGCGGCCATCGGCAGGAAATCGTGCAGGGTAGCGAAGAACGGCGGCACCATGTACTGCGAGAGCGCGCCGTTCGACGACGGCACGCCGGCGAACATGAGCGTGCCGATGACCGGGATGATTGCGAACATGCCCAAGAGCCGTTCGAAGACCATGGCGAACATGGAGATGCAGGCGATGGCGATGATGCCGGCTCCCCACAGTGCCGCGAAGTGCCCGTCGACGGCTCCGGTGATCGGGCCAGCGATGGTTGCGATGACCAGCGACATGAACGGCGCGTAGGCGACGATGATCGGCAGCATCCGCTTCAGCGGCCGAGCCCATGGGTTGGCGTTCGCGGCAACGATGACGACCATGAATCCGGCGAGGATCCAGCCCATCGCCACGTACATCACGACCACGCCGTTCTTGTCGCGATCGGGCAGGGGCTTCAGGTCGTCGACGGTGAGATCGGAGTCCTGCGCCTGAGCCACCTGTTCGAAGACCTGGACGGCCACACGGTAAGAGGCGTTGTTGGCGGCCTGGTTGGCCAGAAGCTCGAATTCGGGATTCGACTCACTGGGCAGGATGAGCGCAGCGACCTCCTCGCGGTTCTCCACGAGTCGACGTGCTTCGCCCTTGTCGTCGAGCGCGGTGAACTCGAATTTTCCGTCCATCTGCTCATCGAGCTGTTTGATCGTGTCCTCGGCCTGCTCGACCGAGGACCCCACGACCGCCACCGGCATGTCCTTCGGTGTCGGCGAATGCATCGCTCCGAGCATGAACGTGATCATCATCGTCACCATCGCCAAGGGGAAGAGCGTGAGAGAGATATAGCGCATGAGCTTCGTATCCGGCCGTCGACCGCCGTGGATCGCAGCCACATTGACGTCCAGGGGCACAGGGTGGGAATTCCGTTTGGCGTAGAAGTGGTCATAGACCTTCGTCAGCAGCAGACCGGCCACCGCGCCGAGTGCGAGGACGAACAGGTGTCCGGTGACGCCGTTGCCGTCGAAGTAGAGCACGGAGCGCAGGGACTCGCCGATCGCCGGCATCGGAAGGAACTCGTGGGTGAAGCGGAAGAACTTCGGCATGCTGTAGACCGGCATCGCCATATTCGACGACGGCATGCCGAGGACCATGAGGAAGAGGATTCCGAGAATCACGCCCAAGGCCCCGACGAGGCGGGTGATGAAGAGCTGGACGGAGGAGATGGCGAAGACGCCCAGCCAGGCGATGCCGAGCACGGCCACCGTGTCCTTGACATCGACGACGTCGAGGATCGGGCAGGCCACGGTCCACATGAGGCCGGCAATGGCAGCCGACCACCCGGCGAGGATCGGAACGATGCGTTTGAACTTCAGCAGTTCAGGCGAATTCGACCGCAGAACGCTGAAGGGCATATAGCCGGCCATGACGATGGAGGTCATGAGGAACATCGCCGCCATTCCGGAAGGATCGTTGTCCGGCAACGGGACGATGTCGTCGGTCTTGACCGTGAACCCGTCATCAGCGAGGCCAGGACGGACGAGCTGTACGACGGTGGTCGACTGTTGGACTCCGGCTCCGCTGGCGGTGACGATCGTCGCGGTATCGCCCTCGACGATGATCGCGGCCGAGGCGTCCCGATTGTAGACGTCTTCTCGAGCGGAGTAGACGTCGTCGGTCGTCTCGATATCGAAGGCGTCGGGTTCAGCGCCGTTGATCGCAAATGTCACATCGTCGGCCTTGGACGATGACCCGGCCACGACGATGGGCATGTCGTTGGCTTCGGGGGAGTGCATCGTTCCCAGGTAGCTCGTGATCATCATGCCCACGAAGATGAGCGGCATGACGAAGATCGCAACGGTGCGGCCGATGAATTCGGCCTTTGCGCGTTTGGTCGCTGCTTGGTCCTCGGCGGTCACCGTGGAGCCGGCCCTGGAGTCGGAGGCCGGCTGCTCGGACTCGAGAGCTTCTCGTCTCGTCCGTGGTTGGCGATCGGACATTGTCGTCCCCTTCAAGGATCGGGAATCGTGTGATCCTCGTCGACCACTGTGAACTTCGCCAGTTTAAGACACGTGACTTAATATTGTGAAATCGGAAACTTGTGAATTCGAGAGCGAATGGAAAGATGAGGGAATGACCATCCAGAGTGACCGGGCGCGGGATGCCCTGCTCGATGCCGCCGAAGAGCTGTTCGCGCGCAATGGGATCGATGCGGTGTCGAACAGGCGCATCGTCGAACACGCCGGGGCAGCCAATCATTCGGCGATCGCCTATCATTTCGGCGGCCGCAACGGACTGCTGCGCGCGCTCGTCGTGCGCCACCACGACGAGATGTCTCGGCGCAGGCGTGAGCTGATGGCTCAGCTGGACGACTCGCCGAACATCCACGACCTCGTCACGACTCGTCTGCGCCCGCTCATCGAGCTGCTCGACAGTCTTCCGAGGCCGAGCTGGCGGGCGCAGTTCATGTCGCAGATCTCGGCGGTCCCATCGGCCGTCGAGGTGGCCAAAGAGGTGCTCGGGGATGCGGACCTGCCCGGTGACCTGCGTTTCATCAACGGTGCGGTCGATGGGATTCCTGAAGGGGTACTGCGCGGTCGCGCCTACCTGCTGGGAAGCATGGTCGTCGGCGTCTGCGCCGACCAGGAGGCGAAGATGAATGAGGACGCCAACCAGGGCAGCTGGGAGCAGGTCGGCCGATTCCTCATCGATGCGGCTGCGGGAATGCTCGGTGCGCCGGTGACCGACCCGGACGGCGCCGTGCGCTATCCGGCCGTTCCGCTGCTCTGATCAGCAGGCAGCTCTGCCTTTGCTACCTGACGGCGGCCCAGCAACCTCGCGCGAGGT
>NZ_JAJB01000103.1:0-3705 GCF_000583215.1 Brevibacterium sp. VCM10 | reverse complement strand
CGCCGTCAGGTAGTTCTGGGAGGTCGTTGCGGGGTGATCAGTCCTCGGAGAACTTGAGTTCGAAGAAGACGCGGGGGTTGCCCGGGCCGGCATAGTCCTCGATGAGTTCACCGCTGAAGCCCATGGAGGAGTGGAAGGAGATCGCCCCCGACGATTCCGGTTTCGTCGTCGCCTGCACAGAGGAGACCCCGAGCTGACGCGAATGGTCGATGAAGTGCTGGTAGAGGTGACGGCCGATTCCCTGGTGACGGAAATCCGAACGCGCCGCCACCAGGTGGATGTAGGCAGGGCCGTCATGGGGAATGACGCCGAGCAGGTAGCCGACGATCTCCGAGCGGTAGCGGGCGACAAGCCCTGAGGTCACGAACTGATGGAACCAGTAGGCATCGTGGTCACCGCTGAGGTCGCGGTCTCCCCAGAAGTTCGCCTGGGCATCGAGCAGGAATTCGCGCATCTCGCGGGCGTCGACCTCATCGAGCGGACTGATGCTCAGCTGCTCGGTATCGATAGTGTCGTCAACGGCCATTGCGCCTCCTGAAGTGTTCGTGCTTAGCCTCACTCTATAACGCCCTGTCCCCGAAGAACAGTGCGCTCCATGCCATCATAGATCACATGATTCGGATTGCTTCAGTCAACGTCAACGGAGTCCGCGCAGCATGGCGAAAGGGGATGCCCACCTGGGTCGATGCCGCGAAACCGGACTTCATCACCCTTCAAGAGGTGCGCGCCGCGAACGATATTGCGCACAGCGTCCTCGCCGACACGGGCTACACCACGATCAGCCATGATGCCGAGGCCAAGGGCCGAGCCGGCGTAGCCGTGATGGCCCGCACCGAACCCGAGGCGGTGCGTGAAGGACTCGGCGACGACGGGTACTTCGATCGAGCCGGTCGATGGGTGGAGACGGACTTCCGCCTCGGTGACGGTTCGCTTCTCACCCTCGTGTCCGCCTACGTCCATTCGGGTGAGGCCGACACTCCCAAACAGGACGACAAGTACCGGTTCCTCGACCGGATGATCGAACGTATGCCGCAGCTGGCCGAGACGGCGGACCATGTGCTCATCACCGGCGACCTCAATGTCTGCCACACCGAGCGTGATCTGAAGAACTGGAAGGCCAACCGGAAGAAGTCGGGATTCCTGCCGGAGGAACGCGCTTACTTCGACAGGTTCTTCGGTGAGATCGGATATGTCGACGTCCACCGCACACTCAGCGGCGACGTCGACGGACCCTACACCTGGTGGTCGATGCGCGGTCAGGCCTTCGACAATGACACCGGATGGCGCATCGACTACCAGATGGCCACTCCTGCCCTCGCCGATACCGCGGTCAAAGCGACCGTGGACAAGGCCGACAGCTGGGCCGAACGGTGGTCGGACCACGCCCCGTTGGTCATCGACTACGACCTCCCGGCGCTCAAAGCCTGACCGAGCCGTATTCGCCGGCCCGCAGGCAGATCTCGCCGAGGCGGCTCCCCGAGAACTGCTCGTCGACGGAGCCTGCGGGCCGGTCCCGAGCCCACTGGCCCGGACGTCAGCATGATCCCCGACACCAGACCGGAGGCCTGATCGGTCCCCGGCAGGTGAGATGGCATCATAGGACTATGACGAACTCTTCACAGCCGCGCACTGTCTCAGGTATCCAAGCCACCTCCGATTCCCTTCATCTCGGCAACTACATCGGGGCCCTGCAGCAGTTCGTGACTCACCAGGAGTCGCACGATGCCTTCTACTTCATCGCGAATATGCACGCGATCACCGTCGAGCAGGATCCGGCAGAGCTACGGGAGCGCACGCTGCGCACGGCCGCGCAGTTCCTCGCCGCCGGTCTCGACCCGGAGAAGTCGACGATCTTCGTCCAGTCCCAAGTGCCTGCCCATCCGCAGCTGTCCTGGGTGCTCGAGTGCACCACTTCGATGGGCGAGGCGAGCCGGATGACCCAGTTCAAGGACAAGTCCGCGAAGCAGGATCACGTGTCCCTGGGGCTGCTCACCTACCCGGCGCTGATGGCTGCCGACATCCTCCTGTACAACCCGCAGCTCGTTCCTGTCGGTGAGGACCAGCGCCAGCACCTCGAACTGACCCGCAACCTCGCCGAACGATTCAACTATCGTTTCGGCAAGACCTTCACCGTCCCCGAGGCGCAGATCCTCAAGGCGACCGCGAAGATCTACGACCTGCAGAATCCGGGCGCGAAGATGTCGAAGTCCCAGCCCAGCCCGCAGGGCCGCATCGACATCCTCGACGACGCGAAGGCACTGACGAAGAAGATCAAGTCCGCGGTGACCGATGACGGAACCGAGATCGCCTTCGACCCGGAGAACAAGCCGGGAGTGTCGAACCTGCTGACGATCTACTCATCCCTGACCGCGCGCCCGGTCGACGACATCGTCGCCGAGTACGCAGGGAAGATGTACGGTCACCTCAAGGTCGACCTCGCCGAGGTGGCAGTGGAGACCCTGACACCGGTGCGGGAGCGTACGGTGGAACTCCTCGAAGACCGAGCGCAGCTGCAGACGATCCTCGACCGCGGAGCGGAGAAGGCCAGCGCCATCGCCGAGGCGACACTGCGCGAGGTCTACGACAAGATCGGCTTCATCTGATCGTGGCGAAGAAGAAACCCGAGGACGGACCGCTCAACCTCACACCGGACATGCTCCACACCGCTGCGCGGGTGGAGGACCGGTTCAACGGCTGGATCCAGAATCGGGCCACCGATCACGCCTACCATCGCACCGTCATCGCCTACGACACATACGGCGGGACGGGGTGGGTGCGGGTGCTCGGACGCCTGGTGCTCACCCCGAACGGACAGCCGGCCGCCGACGTCCACGCGAGCATCCGCGGCTGGAAGTCGTTCGTCAGCGTGCCTCTGCCCAATGACACCGCCTGGGTGCGCGTCAATGACGAAGAGCATATGGTCACCTCCGATCGCGGAGGCATCATCGACACCGTCATCCCCGGAGACTTCGAACCGGGGGAGACGGAGATCGAACTGTGGACCGACGGTTCGCTCGTCGATTCCGCGGCCGTGCGCATCATCGGCGAGGACTCGACCTTCGGCATCATCTCCGATATCGACGACACGGTCATGGTCACCTCTCTGCCGCGTCCCTTCCTCGCCGCGTGGAACACCTTCGTCCTCAGCGAGCATGCGAGGTCCCCGGTGGCGGGAATGGCCGTGCTCTATGACCGGATCACCTTCATGCGGCCGGACACTCCGATGGTCTACCTGTCGACAGGTGCATGGAATTCGGCGCTGACGCTCAAGCGCTTCCTCTCCCGCAATCTCTATCCGATGGGTCCGCTGCTTCTCACCGACTGGGGGCCGACGACGACCCGGGTGTTCCGGTCGGGCAAGGAGCACAAACGCAATTCGCTGGAACGTCTGGCCAGGGAGTTCCCGTGGATGAAGTGGCTGCTCATCGGCGACGACGGACAGAACGATGAGGAGATCTACGGGGAGTTCGTTGAGAACCATCCGAAGAACGTCGCTGCCGTCGCGATCCGGCAGCTCACCGTCGGTGAGGCCGTGTGGGCCGGTGGACGGTCGAAGCGTCACGGTCGCGGCCAAGGTGTGCCGTGGATCTATGCCCCCGACGGTGCCGGCTTGGCCTCCCGCCTGACCGAACGCGGAATCATCTCGACCATCTGAACGAAACCTCACTTGCTACCTGACGGCGGCCCAGCAACCTCGCGCGAGGT
>NZ_JAJB01000102.1:0-2698 GCF_000583215.1 Brevibacterium sp. VCM10 | reverse complement strand
GCTCGCCACAGATGGCTGTGCTGGTGGAAATCCGGTGCTGAGGTTCTCACCGCTGGTCGCACTATGCCCGAATCCACCGGGCGCCACCCGAATCCACCGGGCACGGCCCGAGTCCACTGGACCCGGGCCGTGGCGGCTCAGATGTATGGCCGGACCTGGCTGAGGTAGCGCACGATGTCCCGTTCGCGCAGTTCACGTGCGCGCTGTTCGCGAGCGTGTTCGCGCAGGCGAGCCTGCTGTCGGCGGGCTGCCTTCAGGCGACGGGTTTCGGCGGTGGGTGCTGGGCGCCGAGCCCACCGGATCAGCTTCATCCCGGTGCTCAGGGCCCAGCGGCGTGGATAGGTGAATGGGAATGTGGCGGACACAATTCTTCCTCGTGGTTTTCGCGCAGGGGATATCTGCAAATGGGCAGGAGATATCCCGGAATGACGATCAGATAAACAGATTCCGAAAATGCCGCGCTAATGACAATGAATCACCCGAAGATGGGCGAAGCTGACAAAGGCAGATAATAGCCATTGCAACAATGTGCCAATGAAATGATCGACTCATTGAAATGGCAACGGAATCCGAAAGGACTTTGAATCTGGGCCGAGCGACTGCAAGACAGAAAGCGCAGGATTGCTCGTTGCGCGATCGCGATGACTGCCGGTCAGAAACCGAACTCAAAGATGTCGGCGTGATGTGACCGAATCAAGACTGGCAACTGGCGGTGCTGCAGCACTAGCGGTGCTTCAGCACTGAAGGCATACCGAAATGATCTGGACACGTGCCAGGCGTGAAAAATGCCGGATCTCAGGCAACCGGTGGCTCAGAGGACAACGGTGGCCGGAAGCCAACCGGTGGAAAAGACGTGAAAGACGGCTGAATCAGCCGACGAGTCCTTGTCCGCCAATCGGGCAGGCAGCACATTCATGCCAAGGCGTTCGAAGGTCGGGGCCTGCAAGAAAGTTAATCATGGTAACTGCTCTCCTTTCATGGTCGTGGATCTCGTGGGGACGGCGTCAACGTCCGCTATTGTCAAGGTGCAATCAGGGTGGTGTCTGCGAATCCGTAATTGCACTGTCGAATTTAGCACAGCTTTCAAGGCCTGTGGGAGTTTTGTTCATTATTTTCTCAAAGAATTTCACTTCGTCTGTTCGGGTTTGAAAGTCGCTCCGGGAATTCCTCCGGTCGAAACGCTGTTAGCGCCGACGTAGAATCGGCAGAGACGAGCATCAGTCGGACGCGCAGCTTCAGGAGTTGAGAATGTCAGAGACCGCCACCACCAGACGTCTGGTCGTCGGATACATCGCCACGGATCGGGGCCGGGACGCGATCTCACTGGCCATTTCGATCGCGCGATCCATCGATGTCGAACTCGTGGTCACCATCGTCCGTCCGGAATCATCGACGATCCTCGCCGGCAGCGCCGTACCCAAAGACGGAGCCGGAATCGTGGCTCAGCAGATCGACGACTGGCTCGATGAAGCCTTGGCCCTCATTCCCGATGACGTCCGCGCCAGAGGCACCATCCACATCGCCTCGAACGAATCCAAGGGCCTCATGGAAGTCGCCGAGAGGGAAGGCGCACTTGGCATCGTCATCGGTGCGCGAGCCACCACTCTGATGAGACAGCTGCGCATTGGAACGGTTGCCTCGTCGCTTCTGCACTCCTCGACAGTGCCGGTCGTGCTCGCGCCGTCGGGCCGGTCGGATATCGGACCGATCTCGCGGGTGACCGCACTCTACGGTGCTCGCCCCGGGGCCTCGGCACTCATCGGTGCCGCCATCGAATCGGCTGTCGGCCTCGGCGTCGACCTCAGACTGCTGTCCCTGGTCGAGAACGACGGACTCTATGACGACGAGGTCGCCGAGATCACCGAATTCGCCGAACAGTACGGGGGAGCGGTGCTGGCAGATCGAGCATCAGAGATGCTGACCTCGGGCCGAGCCACGGTGAGAACCAAGGCCGGTGCCGACATCGAAGAGGCGGCCGAGACCATCGACTGGCAGCCCGGAGACCTCGCGTTCATCGGCTCGAGTCGCCTGGGCCGCGGCGGAAAGGTCGCGGTCGGTGCGCGAGCCCGCCGTCTGCTGCGTGTGCTTCCCGTCCCCGTCGTGGTCGTCCCTCGCCGGGCAGTGAGTCGCCTGCGAACCGCTGAAACCGACTGAGGTGCGGACACGACAATCACAGCGGACGGACATCCGGCTGGGCTCGCACAGCACGGCCGCGTGGCTCTACCCGGGTGACCGGCGTCGGCGTCCTCTGCTGATGGTGCATGGATTCCGCGGCGACCATCATGGAATGGAGCTGATCGCCGGCAGCATCACCGACCGTGAGGTGATCGTGCCCGATCTGCCCGGATTCGGGCTCACTGGTCCGCTGAACTCAGGCTCGTCGCTGTCGGCCTTCGTCGACTACCTCACAGCACTGCGCACCGAGGTCGGCAGACAGCGGGGCGTGAAGCCGATCCTCGTGGGGCACTCCTTCGGGTCGATCCTGGTCAGCCATCTCGCGGCATCGTACAAGGACGACGTCGACGAGCTCGTGCTCATCAACCCGATCACCAGCCCCGCACTGGAAGGCCCCGCGCGGTTCCTCACCGCGGTCACCCGCGCCTACTACGCCCTCGGTGCGCGGCTGCCCGAGCAGGCCGGCCGGTCCCTGCTGAGCAGCCCCGCGATCGTCCGGGCCATGAGCGTGGCCATGGCCACG
>NZ_JAJB01000101.1:0-2579 GCF_000583215.1 Brevibacterium sp. VCM10 | reverse complement strand
GGCCGCCTCGGCGGGGGTGACTCCGACCGGCGAGACCACGACAGTCCAGGTCGAAGCGAAGAACATGCGATTCACCCCGGACAATATCGACGTGCCGGCCGGCAACCGGCTCGTCATCGAACTGAAGAACACCGATGACCAGGACGTCCACGACCTCGTGCTCGACAACGGCACCGACAGCGGCCGGCTGAGCCCCGGCGAATCCGCCACGCTCGACGTCGGCATCGTCGGGGAGGACCTCGACGGCTGGTGCTCGATCGCCGGCCACCGGCAGATGGGAATGGTCTTCGCGGTCAACGCGATCGGTGCCGCCGGAGATCAGACGGCGATGGACTCTGACGGGTCCGGTCAGGATGGATCGGGTCACGGCGACTCCGGCCACGGCGGGATGGACGGGATGGACCACGGCGGGGCCTCGGACGGCGGCGCCTCAGACGGCGGGGACTCTGCGGCCGATGATCTCGACTTCATGGCCGAACCCGGGCGTGACTTCTCTGCCCGCGACGCGGCGCTGCCGAAGCCTGACGAGTCCGCGAAACCGAAGACGATCAAGAAGACCTTCACCGTCTCCGAGGTCGAACGCGAAGTTGCCGTCGGAGTCAAGCAGAAGCTGTGGCTGTTCAACGGCACCATGCCCGGGCCCACCCTGCGCGGAAAGGTCGGCGACAAGTTCGTCATCACGCTCGTCAACGACGGGTCCATGGGCCACTCGATCGACTTCCACGCCGGCGAACTCGCCCCCGACCAGCCGATGCGCACCATCGCTCCCGGCGAATCACTGACCTACGAGTTCACGGCCACACATTCGGGCGCCTGGATGTACCACTGCGCGACGATGCCGATGACCGACCACATCGCCAACGGCATGTTCGGCGCCGTGATCATCGACCCGCCGAATCTGCCCGAAGTCGACCGCGAATACTTCATGGTCCAATCCGAGCTCTACCTCGGGCCGCAGGGCGGGATCGTCGATTCGGCGAAGGCCGCCCGCGAAGAACCCGACGCCGTCGTGTTCAACGGATTCGCCAACCAGTACGACCACGATCAGCTGCGGGCGAAGGTCGGCGAACGCGTGCGCATCTGGGTCGTCGACGCCGGCCCGAGCCGGCCGAGTGCCTTCCACATCATCGGCGGACAGTTCGACACCGTGTTCAAGGAAGGCGCCTACCTGCTCAAACCGGACAACGAAGAGAAAGGGGCGAGCCAGACACTCGATCTGGCCGCCTCGCAGGGCGGGTTTGTCGAACTCGAATTCGCCGAGGCGGGTCACTATCCGTTCGTCTCCCACGTCATGGTCGACGCCGAACGCGGCGCCCACGGAATCGTCAACGTCACGGACTGAAGCGGCGCCGGCGAGGCCGACCTCGTCCAGGAATCGGGCGAAAAATCTCAAATTCTACAACGTGTAGAAATTGTTCTACACGCCGTAGTACCGTCGAAACTGCAATGAAGAACAGCGACCTGAAAAGGCCGTTCCAGCTGCGCGGCGCACCGGCGTCGCAAAAGGAGCAGATGTGATCTCCCAGCCCGCTCTCACCGTCGTCAGGGACACCCTCCCCGTCATCGGATCCGCCATCGGCGACATCACGCCGATCTTCTATGACCGGATGTTCACCGCCCGTCCCGACCTGCTGCGCGATCTGTTCAACCGCGGCAACCAGGCGCAGGGCGAGCAGCAGAAGGCGCTGGCCGGCGCGATCGCCGCCTATGCGAGCCTGCTCGTGTCAGAGGATGCGCCGAACATCGACGCGATGATGAGCCGGATTGCGAACAAACACGCATCCTTGGGCATCACCGAAGATCAGTACCCGATCGTCTACGAGCACCTCTTCGCCGCCATCGGCGAAGTGCTCGGCGAGGCGGCCACCCCCGAGGTCGTCGACGCGTGGACCGAGGTCTACTGGGACATGGCGAACACGCTCATCGCCGCCGAACGCGAACTCTATGCCGACCACGACGTGGAACCCGGCGACGTCTGGTCAGAGCTCAAGGTTATCCGCCGTCGGCAGGAATCACCGCACACGATCAGCCTCGTCCTGGCTCGTCCCGATGGCGGCCGGCTGCCGCAGGCACGGCCCGGACAGTACATCTCCGTCCAGGTCCAGCTGCCCGACGGCGCCAACCAGATCCGCCAGTACAGCCTCACCCGAGCGACCTCACATGAGTCCTGGACCGTGACGATCAAGGCCGAACCCGGTCGCGCCGAGGCGGGCGTCCCTGCTGGTGAGGTGTCGAACTTCATCCACGGCAACGTCTTCGAAGGGGACACGATCCGATGCTCCCTGCCCTACGGTGACCTCGTCGTCGAAGACGCCGAGACCCCGCTGCTGCTCGTCTCCGCAGGCATCGGCTGCACCCCGATCCTCGGCGCGCTCAACGACCTCGTGTCCAAGGAATCTCAGCGCGAAGTCACGGTCCTCCACGCCGATCAGTCGATGGCCTCCCACGCCCACCGGCAGGATATGGCGCAGCTCGTCGCCCAGCTGCCGGGCGCCCGAATGCACCACTGGTACGAACAGCTCGGCGCACGGACGACGAACGAAACCATCCACGAAGGCTTCATCGACCTCGCCGAGGTG
>NZ_JAJB01000100.1:0-856 GCF_000583215.1 Brevibacterium sp. VCM10 | reverse complement strand
CGCCTCGTCGATGCCGAAGCGGGTCTTGAGAGCCCGACGGGCGGCGAACCAGCCGTTCATTCCGTGCACGCCCGGGGCCGGCGGAGTCGCCGCCGAGCACAGGAACGCGCCGGGCACGCCGAGGCTGTAGGAGTCCCAGGTCAGGCGGGGGCGGGCCATCATTCGGTAGAAGGACACGACGCCGGTCGCGATGTCCCCGCCGATGTAGTTCTGATTGTGTCCGGCCATCTCCGATGCGGGGATCGCGTTGCGGGCGACGATGCGGTCGCGGAAGCCCGGGGCGAAGCGTTCGATCTGCCTCGTGACGTATTCCGTCGGGTCGAGCGGGCAGTCGAAGGGCACGTGCGCGTACGTCCACAGTGGGCGCAGGCCGTTCACCTCGCGTGATGGGTCGAACACGGTGGGGTCGGAGACGAGGCACACGGGATCGGCCGGCATGCGTCCGTTCGTCACCTGTGCCTCGGCGGCGGCCATCTGCGCTCGTGAACCGCCCACATGGATGGTCCCGGCGCGGCCCACCTCGGGGTCGGACCAGGGGACCGGTCCGTTGAGGACGAAGTCGACCTTCGCCGCGGCATTGCCCTGTTTGAACCCCCGCAGGCTCTTGTCGACCTGGTCCGGCAGCAGGCCGGAGAAGATCTGCGCCGCACCCAACGCCGAGGTGTCGAGCAGATAGGCGCGGGCCTTGGGCAGGTCGGTGACGTGGGTGATCGGGGAGTTTGCGTGCACAGTGCCGCCGTGGGCTTCGAGATCGGCGACGAGGTGGTCGATGATCGCCTGGGATCCGCCGACGGGACCCGGCCAACCGCCGGCGTGGGCGACCGTGGAGAGCATCGTGGCGGTGGCGGCCGTGCCC
>NZ_JAJB01000099.1:0-5294 GCF_000583215.1 Brevibacterium sp. VCM10 | reverse complement strand
ACGGCACCGGTGCCGTTGAGGAATTCGACGTAGAAGCCTACTGGATCGCCCATGTCGGCGAAGTCGAGGCACTGCGTTCGTCCGTGACCGCTGAGATTCGTTGCCCAAACTGGGCGGTGCCGATCCTCTCCTCTCACTTCGGCAGGTATTTCACTGTTATCGACGAGGGCACAGAGTCCACCATCGCCGAGGTGGGGGCCAATCTCGTCATCGCGCTGGCTGAGCAATTGGCCGGGTGGGGGCGAACCGTTGAGGTGCTATCACCGCCCGAACTGCGCAGTGAGCTCGCTCGAATCGGCGCCGAACTCAGCGACACATACAGCGAACATACTCCAACTGCCGGCGAGCAGTGACAAGCCGACAGGTCGATTCTCCGCGTCGGAGGACTCTCACCCCCACAGGACGTTTGTCATGGCGTATTCGGGATCGCGCTCTCTACTGCGGCGTTTCCGTCCTCCGTAGCGTCGAAGTCGTCAGAGATCACCGACGCTTCAAACACGGAGGCGACCACAATGGCCCACCCCAGCAACCACGAATCAGCACCGGCATCTGCCCCAGCACCGACAACCACTCCTGCCGGATCACCAAAGCATCGTTCAACCGCTGAGAGGCAGACGTCTCCCCTTCGCAACGCATCGGCCGTCGTTGCCATCGTGGCTCTTGCCGCGGCCTTCGCTGCGATTGCCATATGGACTATCGCCGTGCCGGTCGCGGGCATCACACTGTTCGCTGGAGGACTGACCGTCTCCCCCGCCGCTGTCGCGCTCGTCTCACTCGGAAGCGGATGCGCAGGCGGAATCTCCTACAGCATCATGAAGCGATTCCGTGGCGGAACGGTGATGTGGACCGTGCTCGGATGTTCGGTTCTCGCGGTGTCCATGGCCGGGCCGCTGATGTCAGGGGCCAACGGTGCAGCCGTGGCCGTACTCGAGCTGATGCACCTGGCCGTCGGTGCCACGACGATCCTCGGACTCCGAATCCTCGTCCCACGCAGCACGAACCGCGCGCCCGACAACGGATCCGAGTCCTCGGGTTCGGGCCCATCGACAGCACCGTCCGAGTAATGTACGAAGCGAAATACCGGAGGCGACAATGACGAAGCAATCCATTACTACCGACAACGACGATTATGTCTCGCAGTGGGTCGACCGGACTCGCGGGCCTGGGTTCGCGCTGGTGTGGCTGCCGGTCCTCATGCTGTCCCCGATCCTGACAGCCATCCTCGACGGCGACCTCGCTGCGCTGACGATCCACCTGGCAATCACGGTCCTCTACGTCGTCACGATCCTTGTCGCCCACAGCGGTCTGCCGCAGCGTGTGGGAGAGCTCTGCACTGCGGGACTCATGGCGTTGGTCGTCATACAGTTCATCGTCTCACTTGGAGGTCAGGGCTTCCTCTACCCGTTGCTCGCCATTGCAGCCGCCACTGCCGTCCGGATCCGCGCAGCACTTGGGATCGTCATGGGTCTGGCTGTCAGCGGGTCCTTCGCCGAGGGGTTCGCGACAATGTCGCTGAGCAATGCACTGCAGTTCGGATTCGCTACCGTCATGGCGGGCGCCAGCACCTACCTGATCCGGCGACTCACCACTACCGTGGATGACCTGCGCACCACCCGACGCCGGCTGGCCGGACTCGCGGTGGTCGAGGAACGCCAGCGGTTCTCCCGAGACCTTCATGACCTGCTCGGCCACACCTTGTCGGTGATCGTGGTCAAGGCTGAGGCCATCCGTCGATTCGCCGCGGCCGACTCTGCGGCAGCAACTTCACATGCTCAGGAAATCGAGGACATCGGTCGCACAGCATTAGCAGATGTCAGGCAGGCTGTCGCCGGTTACCGGGAGATGCGTTTCGCGGATGAACTCGCCCGTACGGTCACTGTCCTTGAGGACGCCGGGGTCAAGGTCGACACGATGCCGGTGCCGAACCTCAACAGTCCAGTCGACGCTCTCTTTGCCTGGGCTATCCGAGAGGCTGGCACGAATGTCCTCCGTCATGCGCATGCCTCGACGTGCTCGATAGAGATATCCGTCGATGAGACGACCGCCGCCCTCGAGATCACCGACAATGGTGACGGGATGGGCCAGAACTCCTCAGGGGCAGGGCTGGCCGGGCTGCGTGAACGGGCAGAGCGCCTCGGCGGGCACGTCCACACGCGCTCGGGTCCGCGAGGCTTCACCCTCACCGTTCATGCCCCGACCTCAGGAGGACCCCGATGATCAGAATCGCAGTTGTCGAGGATCAGGTTCTGATGCGGTCTGCTCTCATCAGCCTGCTCGGCCTCGAAGACGACATCACGGTCATCGGCGAAGCCGGCAGCGGTGACGAAATCGCAGGGTTGATCGCAACCGCGAGCCCGGACGTGATCCTTCTTGATATCGAGCTGCCGGGCAAGACAGGACTCGAGGCGCTCGAAGAACTGAGGCTCTCCCACGACCGTTTGCCTGCTGCGCCGACCGAGGGCACGGGCCATGAGATACCCGCGGTCATCATCGTCACAACCTTCGGCCGAGCAGGCTATCTGCGTCGGGCGATGGACGCAGGAGCACGCGGATTTCTCGTCAAGGACGATCCGGTCGAGACTCTCGCCGAGGCGATTCGTCGAGTCACGCGGGGAGAAACGGTCGTCGATCCTCTCCTGGCGGCTCAGGCGCTCAGCTCGGGAGAGAACCCGCTGTCGGAGCGCGAAATCCAAGTCCTCGTCGCCTCGGACGAGGGCGCTCCGATCGCGGATGTGGCAGAGGGTCTGCATCTGTCTCCGAGCACGGTCCGCAACTATCTGTCGAGCGCTATCGGCAAGCTCGGGGCCCGCAATCGTGCCGAAGCGCTGAGCAATGCCCGACGCGAAGGCTGGATCTGACTCGTCGTCTCGATCACAGCGACTGCGCCCGATGAGCTGCTCCGCCGCGGCCGGTCCTCACCTCAGCAGATCGTGGAGAGCACGGGCAGCGGCACCGAGGGCCGCCTCGGCGGCTGGCTGCACGGAAGCAGGATTGCTCGATTCGCTGAGCGCGACGACCGCGATCGACTGACCATCAGCATGGTCGACGACGCCGATCTCGTGTCTGAGGTGGAGCAGTGTGCCCGTCTTCGACGACCACTGCGCCGAATCGGACATGAGGTCCGGGGCGATGCGGTGACGCACAACATTTCCGGACATGAGTTCCCGCAGCCGTGCGGCGACGCCGGGATCGACACGGTCGGGCCGCCACAATTCGGCAAGTAAGCCCATCAGACTGCGGGCGGTGCCGGAGTTGGCCCGAGAGACATCGAGCTGCCAGATCCGATGCCCGTCTCCGTGGGGCGGCCGAGCCTGCGCAAGACCATACGCAAGATGTGCTTCAGACCGGTCAAGGCTCTCCAACGGGGTCGACACCAGTGCGTCGAGCCGGTGTCGGATATCGATGCCCCGCAGCCCCAGAGCATCGAGTTCTCGCTGGACGTCGCGCACAGGGACGAGGTCGAGCAAGGCGTCTGCGGCAGTATTGTCACTGAAGCACACAGCTAATGTGAGCAGATCCTCGATTGCGAGCCGTGCCGGATGCCGAAATCGTGCCGCCCCCGTCGGGCTCGCACTGCCGGTCGCAGCAGGATCGACCCGAACCTGTTCGTCGGCCGCGAACTCACCCGCCTCGATTCGGTTGAGCACCGCCAGAGCGATGGGCACCTTGACCAATGAGGCCAACGGAATCGCCCCTTCGGGCGACAGCGCGACTTCTGCGTGCGAGTCGAGATCGCGTGCGATGATCCTGGCACGCAGGCCCGCACTCTCAAGCTCCGCACCGACCGCTTCGACGACCTTCTTCCGCTCGCTCATTCCCTTCCTCAAGTCGATCGTCCGATTCTCGACCCCTTCGCCGAGGCGGCTTGATCCGACATCGTGTTCGTCCTCACTGCCGCCGGGCCTTGCCGTCCCGGGCCGGCGAGGATCGAACCGCCGAGGCAGTCGGCGAACTCCTCGGCAAAATCGGCAAGCAGCGCAATGTCTTCGTCCGAGCCGGCCGTCAGCGTATACCCCCTCGAGATGACCGGATCGATGAGCGGTGCCCAGTCTAGATTGAGTTCCGCGGCTTCCGCTTCGCTGCAGAGCATCAGGTCACCGTCGCTGAGCACCGCAGCGACCGCGTCGGGTTCTGAGGTGTCCACGACGACTTGGTACGGGAGCAGGCCTGCGGTCTCGGCGGATCGTCGGATCCGGTCGCGAATGTGCGGGACGTTGTCCTCACTCGTCAGTCGCAGGCGTCGTCCCGCGAGTTCGAGGACATCGCCGGGGACCCGCACCCGGGATCTCCGCAGGTCGGCGATCCGCACTGGAGCCGTCAGCGGAGAGCGATGAGCGCATCCCAATGCGACGGCCCATGTGCCTTCGTCCGCGGGAACGGCCTGCAGCGATGCGCGCACTCGTCTCCCAGCGAGATCGTCGGCTCGCCGGCCCGGCGGTGCGCAGTGGAAGTCGATTCGCAGTCCCCTGCCCTTCACCGAGGCTGCCAGCACCGCAAGGTTCCGAGTGGAGCAGGCCGTCGGCACCGTCAGGGAGATCGGCCGCAGCTTCGCTCTGTCGGCGTCGAGCATCATCTCGTCGGCCAGTTCGACGAGGCGGGTCGCCGAGGCAAGCATGTCACGCCCGAACGGAGTGAGGCTGACCCCGCGCCCGGTTCGTTCGAGGAGCCGCGCACCGAGCTGCTTCTCGAGCCCGGCGATGCGCCGACTGGCCACCGGCTGCGGGATCCCGTCGGCAGCCGCACCGAGCGTCATGCTGCCGAGTTCGCTGACAGCGGTGAATGTCCGACAGGCGTCTATCAGGTCCATCACCTCATGGTATGCGTTTTCGATATGAGAGCGGACGTTTCAGTCTTCGACTGCATGGAGGCAACGGAGAAAGATGGTCAGCACCGAGCATCGCAAACACGTCGAAATCCGAGACAGTGTTCGCCCGACGATCCATCTCAAATCGACTCCCGTTGGGGAGAGAACGGAATACATCGATGACCACCCGAACCCTGCAGCTTCTCGCTACGTCAACACTGATCGCACTGACACTGGCCGGCTGCGCGCCAAGTGAGGCTCAGTCGTCGGACCAGTCCAGCCCTCAGACCGAAACCTCAACCGGCCCGAATGTCGGTTCCGACCGTCAACGGCTCGAAGATCAACTCAAGATGCTCGAGGACCGCTACGACGCGAGAGTAGGAGTCAGCGCGCTCGATACCGAGTCCGATGTATCGGTCGACCATCGTGCAGACGAGCGCTTCGGCTTCGCTTCCTCACTCAAGGTGTTCGCCGTCGCCGAACTCCTCGA
>NZ_JAJB01000098.1:0-639 GCF_000583215.1 Brevibacterium sp. VCM10 | reverse complement strand
GACCTCGCCGAGGTGGTCCGCCACCAGGTGCCGATCGTCATCACCTCGCTCGGTGCCCGTGAGGAGGTCAACGAGGCCGTCCATTCCTACGGCGGCATCGTCCTCCACGACGTCATCAACAACCGCTTCGCCAACAAGGCCGTCGAGAAGGGCGCCGACGGCGTCATCGCCGTGGCCGCCGGTGCCGGCGGGCATGCCGGGGCCCAGTCGCCGTTCGCGCTGGTCCAGGAGATCCGCTCATGGTTCGACGGCCCCCTGCTGCTGTCGGGCGCCATCGCCCACGGCCGTTCGATCCTTGCGGCTCTGGCCGCCGGTGCCGACTTCGCCTATGTCGGCTCGGCGTTCCTGTCGACACCCGAGGCGAACGTCGTCGACGACTACCGTCAGATGATCGTCGAATCCGGCGCCGATGACGTCGTGTACTCGAACTACTTCACCGGGGTGAAGGGCAACTACCTGCGCGGATCCATCGTCGCCTCGGGCCTCGACCCGGACAATCTGCCCGACGCCGATCCCACGAAGATGGACTTCAGCTCGTCTTCGGGATCGGACTCGAAGGCATGGAAGGACATCTGGGGTTCGGGCCAGGGCATCGGCGCACTCGGACAGCAGCAGACCACCGCCGAACTCGTCGAGACC
>NZ_JAJB01000097.1:0-755 GCF_000583215.1 Brevibacterium sp. VCM10 | reverse complement strand
GGACCACCTCGGCGAGGTCATCTTCGAGGCGATTGTTCGAGCGGTGGACGATGAGGTTGACTGCGAACGGAGCGGCTGGCTGCTGCGGATTCGCCGCGGTGTGGGCGGCGTTCGACTCGGCGATCTCATCGAGCCAGTCGGTCAGCTGCGAGGCGGGCCGGGCGTTCAGCGATGGGAAGGATCCGACGATTCCGGCCTGGCACTGGGCCTTGACCAATTCGGGCCCCGAGGCGATGAACATGGGGGAGCCGACGACGGGCAGACGGAGTTGGGAGCGCAGATCGGTGAAACTTGTCACGGTGCCTCCTTGTGAAGATGAATGCATACGCCCACTCTAACTGAACGATTGTTAAATGCGAGACGGAACACATTCTCTTTCATCTCCTGGCCCGCATTTCGGCTGATCAGACGACGAAGGCGCAGACTCTCGGGGGAGTCTGCGCCTTCGGCAGTGATAAGAAGCTGGATCAGGAATCCGTGAAGTTCGGGTCCCGCTTCTCGACGAAGGCGGCCATGCCCTCGGACTGATCGTTCGTGGCCAGGGAGGAGTGGAAGAGACGACGCTCGTAGCGCAGCCCCTGCTCAAGGGTGGTCTCGAAGGCGGTGTTCACCGCTTCCTTGACCATCGCCGAGGCGACCCGGGACTTGGCCGCGATCGTCTGCGCGATCTCGTTGGCCGTGGTCAGCAGCTCCTCGGGTTCGACGACGCGCGCGACGAGACCGGAGCGTTCGGCCTCCTCGGCGCCCATCATCCG
>NZ_JAJB01000096.1:0-18573 GCF_000583215.1 Brevibacterium sp. VCM10 | reverse complement strand
TTGCTGGGCCGCCGTCAGGTAGCAACTATCAGGGGGTGGGGATGGGGGTGTTGTGTTCTTTTGCGGCACGGTGGGCGCGGCGGCGGTGCAGGGATTTCATCCGGCGGCCGCCGACGAGGCGGCAGACGAGGTAGATGAGGAATGAGATCGTCGTGACGAACGGGCTGATCGGCACCACCGGCGAACCGAGGGCGATGAGGATGCCCCCGACCGAGGCGGTCACGGCGAAGATCACGCTGAGGACCGGCACCCACACCGGGGAGGCCGAGAGCTGAGTCGCGGCGGCGGCCGGGGTGATGAGCAGCGCAAGGACGAGGAGGACTCCGACGACCTGCACGCTCAGTGCCACGGCAAGTCCGAGGGTGAGCATGAAGACGATGGTGAGCACGCTGACCGGCACGCCCTTCGCCCGAGCCACGTCAGGGTCGAGGCTGGAGAACATGAGCGGACGCCACACGATCGCCAACACCACGAGCACGGCCAGCGCGCAGATGATGAGAGTGAGGATCTGGCCGGGAGTGATGGCGACGATCTGGCCGGTGAGCAGCCCGAACTTGCTCGCCGCCCGCCCGTCGTAGAGGGCGAGGAAGAGGATCGCCAGGCCCAGGCCGAAGGGCATGAGGACGCCGATGATCGCGTTCTTCTCCGAATCCTTGGCGCCGCCGATGCCGATGATGAGAGCGGCGACGATGGATCCGACGATCGACCCGGTCACGACGTCGAAACCGACGAGCAGAGCGAAGGCGGCACCGGCAAAGGAGAGTTCGGAGACTCCGTGAACGGCGAAGGGAATGTCGCGGGCCATGACGAAGACGCTGATGAGACCTCCGACGACGCCGAGTAGCCCAGCGGCGATGAGCGAGTTGGCCAGCAGCGCGACGAGTTCGCCGTAGTCCTCGAAGGTGAAGAGGTTGGCAAAGATCTCAGGAACACTCATCGGTTCGCCACCGTCCCGTCGAGGTCGAAGGAGTCATCGGGCAGATTGTGGTGGTCGACGCACTCCTCTTCACCGCCGACGACGACGAGGCGTCCGCCGACGCGGACCACTTCGACCGGGGAGCCGTAGAGCCGGGACAGCGATTCGGTGGTCATCACTTCAGAGGGGGTGCCGATGAGGAAATGCCCGCCGACGATGTAGAGGACCCGGTCGACGTACGGCAGGATCGGGTTGATCTCGTGGGTGACGAAGACGACGGCGGCATCGCGTTTGACCCGCTGTTCGTGCAGCAGAGCGGCCACCACCTGCTGGTGGTGCAGATCGAGCGACAGCAGCGGTTCATCGCAGAGCAGCACTGCGGGATCATTGGCCAGGGACTGAGCCACTCGCAGCCGCTGCAGCTCTCCGCCGGAAACCGTGCCGGCGGGGGCATCGGCATAGTCGGTGGCGCCGACGGAGGCCAAGAGTTCCTCGACCTTCTTCTTCCGACCCCGGGACAGCAGGCCCATCCCCCACCGGTGACCGTCGATGCCCATACGGACCAGATCGCGGCCGCGCATCGGGGTGTGCGGGTCGATTCCGCGCTGCTGCGGAATGTAGCCGATGGCAGGGTTGCCCTTATGCACTTCCCGACCATCGACCTCGGCGGTTCCGGCCGACAGTGTGTTCTGCCCCAGCAGCACCTTGAGCAGTGACGTCTTTCCTGTGCCGTTGGGGCCTAGCACGGCGAGGAACTCCCCCGGCGCGACGTCGAGGTCGAGATCGTGCCAGAGCACCCGCGGGCCGAAGCGCAGTTCGGCATCGCGCAGTCGAATCACCGGCTCCCGGGGTGCAGGTTGCGCGGAAGCGTCGGATTCTTTGGCCATAGTCAGTGCTTGTGTCCTTCGAGTGCTGTCGAAATATCGGTGATGTATCCGTCCATCCAATCGACGTAATGCTCGCCGTCGGGCATGGTCTCGGCGAGGTCGACGACCGGAACATCGGAGTCGTCCGCGGCAGACTTCAGCGCTTCCGCCTGGGGACCTGCCGCCTGAGTATTGTATCCGAGCAGCACCGCCTCGCCGTCGGAGATCTGCTTCTCCGCTTCCTTGAGCACGAGCGGCGGCACATCGTTGCCTTCTTCGACGGCTTCGAGGAACTCGTCCGACGTGATGTTCTCCAGGCCCATATCGGCGAACAGCCACAGCGGCACCGGCTCGGTCGCCGCGACCTTCTCACCGTCGTGGTCCTTCTTGGCCGCGACGATCTTCGTCTGCAGTTCGCCGAGGCTCTTCTTGTACTCATCGGCATTGGCGGTGAAGTCATCCTTGTGCTCCGGCACCGCCACGCCGAGGTGGATCGCCGCCTCATCGACGAGTTTGGTCATCGTGGGCACCGAGTACCAGACATGTTCGTTGAACTCGCCGTGGTCATGCCCCTCATGGTCACTGTCCTCATCAGAGTGCTCGTCGCCATCGTCGTGCGTGTGTCCGCCGGCCTGAGCCTCGTCCTCGCTGTGGCTGTGATCGTGAGGTTCGTTTCCGAGATCCTCGGATCCGGGCAATCCCGAGATCGAGACGGCATCGATCACCTCGGGATCGGCGTCCGAAGCTTCGAGCATTGTGGTCATGAAGGCGTCGTAGCCGCCGCCGTTCTCGACGACCAGATCGGCCTTCGACAGCTTGAGGCGGTCCTGGGTGGTCGCTTCGTAGGAGTGCGGGTCCTGATTGGGATCATCGATGATCGGGCTCACCTCGGCGTAGTCGCCGGCGACTTGGGAGATGATGTCGGCGTAGACGTTCGTCGAGGTCACGACCCGCAGCTCGCCCGATTCCGAACCGGAGGCCCCTCCCCCGCAGCCGCTGAGGACCAAGGCCGTCGAAGCGGCGATGGCTCCGGCAGTGAGAGCGATTCGCGAAGATGTCATGAGGAGCCTTTCTAAGGCATCGAGGATCAAACAACATCATCGACGATACTCAGATCAGAACTCCGGCACTAATATAAATATTTATATATAGCAACCCTTTTATACGTCCCCACCCCTTTCAGCTCTCTGCGCGCGCCCAGGAGGCTTTCGGCCGAATGGCGTGTATGAGCGGCTTCAGAATTCATAAGCGGTGATCTTGATCAGGGCGTATGAGCTTCGAAGCCGCGAGTGCTGACTTTCCGTGGGCCGTGAGCCGTCCGCCCTTGCGCTTATACGAGTCTGATGGGCAGTCGAGCACAGTCGCCGGAAACGACGTACCGCCCGGAAGCGGGTGCTTCCGGGCGGTACGTCGGCCGCTTCGCCCCACCGATCAACACCGGCGGGCACCAGCAGAGTTTCTCAGGCGGCCTTCGCTTCGAGCTTGGCAGCCAGCAGGGCGGCGATCTGCACGGTGTTCAGCGCCGCACCCTTGCGCAGGTTGTCGTTGGAGACGAAGAGGACGAGCCCCTTGCCAACTGGCGCCGACTGGTCGGCGCGGATGCGACCGACGAAGCTGGCGTTCTGACCTGCGGCCTTAAGCGGGGTCGGGACCTCGTCGAGGGAGACTCCGGGTGCCTGCGACAGGATCTCGGCGGCCTGTTCGGGGCTGATGTCGGAGTCGAATTCGGCGTGGATGCTCAGGCTGTGTCCGGTGAAGACGGGCACGCGCACGCAGGTGCCGGCGACGAGGAGGTCGGGCAGGCCGAGGATCTTCCGGCTCTCGTTGCGCAGCTTCTTCTCTTCATCGGTTTCATTCTGCCCGTCGTCGACGACCGATCCGGCCATCGGCAGGACGTTGAACGCAATCGGTTCGACGTAGTTGTTCGGCTCCGGCAGGTTCACCGCAGTGCCATCGGTGGTGAGCTTGCGGGCATCGGGCAGACCCGCTTCGAGCTGACCGGCGAGCTCCTCGACTCCGGACAGACCCGAACCGGACACGGCCTGGTAGGTGGCCACGATGAGACGGGTCAGCCCGGCCCTGTCATGGAGTGCCTTGAGCACGGGCATGGCGGCCATGGTCGTGCAGTTCGGGTTCGCGATGATGCCCTTGGGCGGCTCGTCGAGGGCGTCGGGGTTGACCTCGCTGACGACGAGCGGAACCTCCGGGTCCGAACGCCAGGCCGAGGAGTTGTCGACGACGGTGACTCCGGCGGCCGCGAAACGCTCCGCCTGCGCCTTGGACGTTGCCCCACCGGCGGAGAACAGAGCGATGTCGAGTCCGCTCGGATCCGCCTCGGCGGCATCTTCGATGGTGATGGGCTGGCCCTTGAAGTCGATCGTCTTCCCGGCTGAACGGGCCGAGGCGAAGAGCCTCAAAGTGCCGATCTCGAATCCGGGATCATCGGCCAGGAGGTCGAGCATGACGCCGCCGACCTGGCCGGTTGCTCCGACTACTCCGATATTGACGCTCATCGTCCGGTACCTCCGTACACCACTGCTTCGTTGTCTTCGCTGTCGAGTCCGTAGGCGGCATGGGCGGCACGGACCGCGTCGTCGAGCAGGTCTGCTCGGGTGACGACGCTGATGCGGATCTCCGAGGTCGAGATCATGTCGATGTTGACCTGGGCTTCGCTCAGCGCCTCGAACAGGGTCGCGGTCACGCCCGGGTGCGAGCGCATTCCGGCGCCGACGACGGAGAGCTTGCCGATCTGGTCGTCGTAGCGAACCTGGTCGAAGCCGATCTCGGCCTTCACCGCGTCGAGAGCTTCAAGCGCCTTGGCTCCGTCGTCCATGGGCAGGGTGAAGGAGATGTCCGTCTTGCCCGGCTCACGGGTGGAGATGTTCTGAACGATCATGTCGATGTTGGCTTCCTGCTTGGCCAGAGTCTTGAAGATCTCTGCTGCCTTGCCGGGGACATCGGGAACACCGACGATCGTGACCTTGGCTTCCGAGCGGTCGTGGGCGACGCCGGAGATGATTGCCTGTTCCATGGTGGACTCCGTTTCTGGTTCCGCTGCCGGGATCGATGAACCCCGGCCCTGGCGGAAGGCTTCGGGGATGGGTGAATCGGTCACCCAGGTTCCTTGGTTGCGAGAGAATGAGGACCGCACATGTACGGGCACGTTGTAGCGGCGCGCGTATTCGACACAGCGGAGCATGAGGACCTTGGCGCCCGAGGCGGCCATCTCCATCATCTCTTCGTAGCCGATCTCATCGATCTTGCGTGCCGTGGGCACGATGCGCGGGTCGGCGGTGAAGACGCCGTCGACGTCGGTGTAGATCTCGCACACATCGGCATCGAGCGACGCGGCCAATGCCACAGCCGTGGTGTCGGAGCCGCCGCGGCCGAGGGTGGTGATGTTCTTCGCGGTCTGGCTCACACCCTGGAATCCTGCGACGATGGCGACGTATCCATCGTCGAGGGAGGACCGGATGCGGCCGGGAGTCACGTCGATGATGCGGGCCTTGCCGAACTGCTCATCGGTGATGACTCCAGCCTGGGAACCGGTGAATGACTGGGCTTCGAAGCCGAGGTTGGCGATCGCCATGGCCAGGACCGCCATCGAGATGCGCTCACCGGCGGTCAGCAGCATGTCGAGTTCGCGGGCGGGGGGCATGGGGGAAACCTGTTGGGCCAAGTCGATGAGATCATCGGTACTGTCACCCATGGCCGACACCACGACAACTACTTCGTGGCCGGCTTGACGGTACTCGACAATTCGTTTGGCCACCCGCTTGACCGATTCCGCATCGGCTACCGAGGACCCACCGAACTTCTGGACGACTATGCTCACTGCAGTATCTTCCTTATCGCTGATAAGTTCCGTGCCAGGCGATCGATTCCATGGTTCCAAACATGGAGGTCTCGTGCTGCATCGATCAGGATTTCAGCCGTGTCGGGCTCCCGGCACCTGAACCATTGTATGAGGTAGGTCATTTCGGTTCACCTTCGCCCGTCATTCAGACGCCGCCTGACCGGGCCGAATGTCCGCCCGCGCAGACCCGAGCGTTGACTGTGCACATAGGCGAGACGGCGGTTGGCCATAGGGCGTTCAGCCCCTGCTCAGAAATCGTTATAAATGGGGCGCCTGAACTCTGGAGAATCACCCGCGAAGGTGCGGAATATCCGTGAAGTCGAGAATCTTCCCGCCGAGGCGGTCAGTCGATCTCGCGGCGACCGGAGAATGCTCGACCGAGAGTAACCTCGTCGGCGTACTCGAGGTCTCCGCCGACGGGCAACCCCGAGGCCAGACGGGTGACGGTCACACCGAGTGATCCGAGCAGCCGGACGAGATAGGTGGCGGTGGCTTCGCCTTCGAGGTTCGGGTCGGTGGCGATGACGGTCTCCTTGACCTCGCCGTCCTGCAGGCGGGTCATGAGCTCCTTGATCCGCAGATTGTCGGGCCCCACCCCGGCCATCGGGTCGATGGCTCCGCCGAGGACGTGGTAGAGCCCCCGATACTCCCGGGTCCGTTCGATCGCGACGACGTCCTTGGGCTCTTCGACCACACAGATCATCGACCGGTCACGACGCGGATCCTGGCACACCGTGCACTCGGCTTCCTCGGAGACGTTTCCGCAGATCTCGCAGAATCGCACTCGCTTCTTCACATCGGTGAGTGCCTGAGCCAACGCGTTGACGTCCTGCGAGTCCGTCTGCAGGATGTGGAACGCCAGACGCTGGGCCGATTTCGGCCCGATGCCCGGAAGCTTGCCGAACTCTTCGACCAAGTCCTGGAGGGCACCTTCGTATACAGCGCTCATACTTCTCTTTCGTCAATGATCTCGCCGCCGAGGACCCGTGCGATCACGTCGACGCCTATCTGCGGCGCTTCGGAGACGTCGAGGTCCGTTTCCGGATCATACTCGTCCTCGTCCGATCCCGACTGCTGTGGGTAGGGGTTCGATCCCGGCACCGAGGCGGCCCCCGGTGCTGTGCCGCCCGCCGGGTTGGTCTGCGGAGCAGATCCGTATCCGGATCCGGCAGGCGGAGTCGTGGTGACACCGTGCTTCTCGGCAAGAGCTGCAAAGCGCGATTTGAACGGCTTCCCTCCCCCCTGAGTCGATGCCGGTGGCGGAGACTGCACAGCAGGTGGCGACTGATCGAAGGCGCCTCCTCCGAAGTCGCTCGGGGTGTCGGCGAGATCGGGATCGTCGAGATCGTCATCGGGCGGCGGAACGACGACGGCTCCGACGTCGACGGCTCCGCTGCCTGCGCTCGTCTCGTCGACCTCGGCCGAGGCTGCGCCGGTCGACGCAGCGCCTGCCGGTGAGACGTCGATCGGCGAGGGACCGTCGTTCCAACTCGGTTCCTCCCACCGCGGTTCGACGTACTCCATCGGCGAGTCGTCGCCGAAGCCGGATGACCTTGCTGGCGCTGGTTCCTGCCGGCGGGAGTGGTCAGACCGGCCGAAGTCGTCGGCCGGCGCATTGCCGGAGCCTGTCGAATCGGTTCCGGCGCCTGTCGGTGTACCGAAGAAGTCGTCGTCGGACAGATCGGGCACAACGACATCCGGGACGTCTGGTTCGGAAGAGTCATGGTCAGGAACGCTCGTTTCAGGAGCGTTCCAGCCTGGAGCTTCGGAGACGGACGAGTCCGAAGCGGGAACCTGTTCGACCGAGGATTGTGGATCAGAATCCGCCGATTGCTCTTCGGTCTGCTCCGCCGGTCCGACGGGGTTGTCCTGAGGTGTGGGTTCAGTTTGTGGACCCGGCTGTTCTCCCTCCTCGTCGTCGGAGGACCAGGGGCCCTGTGTCGGACCACTGGGTTCCCAGAACTTCTCGTGGTCGACCTGGGGTTTGTCGACTTCACGGGTACCGACGACTGCGGCGACTTCCTGCGGGCTCGGGCGGCGCTGGCTCGGCGCCGGTCCGTGATTTCCTCCGGTGTCGTTCACGGGCGGAGCAGAGGACCCCTTGCCCTGGCTGCCACCGCCGATCCGACCGACATCGCCGATATCGATACGAGCCTGGATGCCGAGGACGTCGTTGATCGCTGCCGCGAGTTTGGCCGCATGATCGCGCTGCTGGAACCCCTGGACGGATCCGGCATTGTTGAAGCCGAGGTAGACGACTCCATCGGAGAACGATTGGGGAATCGCATTGGCCGCGATGATTGCGCGAGTCAGACGGCTGCGTTTCTCCACCGAGGCGAGGATGCTCGGCCAAGCGCGGCGGATCGCTTCGATCTCACCGCCGATGTCGCCGGATCCCGCCACCGAGGTGGCTTCCGGTGCCGCTGCCTGCTCGGTCACCTGACGCTGAGTCTGCCCGTCCTCCTGACGCTGAGGCTGCCCGGTCGCCTGACGCTGAGGCTGGTCCGCCGGTGCGGAACCGGGCGCCGAGTCCGGAGCGGAGTCCGTTGCGGAACTGGGCGCTGAGGCACCGGCAGGGTCGTACCTCTGCTGATTGTCCTGCACAGATTGCGACTCAGTTCGCGGCGCACCCGCCGCTTCGACCGAAGGCTCGGGCGACGGATCGGCCGAAGGCTGCGGTTCCTGCGTCGGCCGGCCCGCTTCTGCGCTCCGGGGGTCCTCAGCAGCCTGCTGCTGCGGACCCGCGTGCGAGTTCTGAGATTGCGGCTCGGACTGCGACGCCGGCTCCGGCTCGGCCTGACGCTGTTGCCCCTGCTCAGGTTGTTGCCTCGGCTGCGCCGGAGATTCGTTGAGCATCGACTCGGCGGCTGCTGCCATGGCTGCGATGTCGTCGAAATCGTCGTGAGCTGCACTCTGAGACTGCCCGGCGGGCGCGTTCGCGGCAGGTGCCTGCCCCTGGCCTGCCCCATCCGCCGACGTCCGACCGCTCGCGTGTCCCTGATCAGCTGCAGGTGCCTGCCCCTGCCTTGTCCCGCCGGCCGGAGCTCCCGGCCCAGCGCCCTGACCAGCACCCTGGTCCGGGGTCTGCGCCGGCGGCATGTTTGCGGCCACGCCGGTGGCCGACATCCCGATGCGACGCTCCATCCGCTCGACGCGGCTGAGCACAGCGTCTCGGCTGCGACCGGAGCCGGGCAGCAGAATGCGGGCACAGATGAGTTCGAGCTGCAGCCGCGGCGAGGTGGCACCCGACATCTCCGTCAGGCCCACATTCAGCAGGTCCGCGGCACGGGAGAGCTCACCCTGTCCGAAGCCGTTGGCCTGCAGGGTCAGCCTCTCCAGACGGTCCGGCGGCACTTCGGGCAGGAAGGCATGGGCCGCCTCGGGTGCGGCATGGATGACGATGAGATCTCGGAAGCGCTCCAGCAGATCTTCGACGAAGCGCCTGGGGTCCTGACCGGATTCGATGACCCGCTCCACCGCGCGGTACACCCCGGCCCCGTCACCGGCGGAGAACGCATCAACGATGTCGGACAGCAGCGAATCCGGAGTGTATCCGAGCAGAGCGACTGCTCGGCCGTAGTCGACCCCGTCGGGCCCGGAACCGGCGATGAGCTGGTCGAGGACCGACAGCGTGTCACGCACCGAGCCTCCGCCGGCCCGGACGACCAACGGCAGCACGCCCTTGGCCACCTGCACACCTTCACGCGTGCACAGCTCGTCAAGGTAGTTGCCCAGGGCCTCCGGCGGCACAAGGCGGAACGGATAGTGGTGGGTCCGCGATCGGATCGTGCCGATGACCTTCTCGGGCTCGGTCGTGGCGAAGACGAATTTGATGTGCGGCGGCGGCTCTTCGACGATCTTGAGCAGAGCGTTGAAGCCCTGCGAGGTGACCATGTGGGCCTCATCGAGGATGAACACCTTGTACCGGTCGCGCGCGGGCGCATAGACGGCGCGCTCACGCAGGTCACGGGCGTCGTCGACGCCGTTGTGACTGGCTGCGTCGATCTCGACGACGTCGAGCGATCCGGGTCCGCCGTTGGCCAGATCCCGACAGCTCGGGCACTCCCCGCACGGCACCGGAGTCGGCCCCTGCTCACAGTTGAGGCACCGAGCCAGGATCCGCGCCGAGGTGGTCTTTCCACACCCGCGCGGGCCGGAGAACAGGTAGGCATGGTTGATGCGGCCACGTTCGATGGCGGCCTTCAGCGGATCGGTCACATGCTCTTGACCGATGACCTCGTCGAAGGTCTCTGGGCGGTATCTTCTGTACAGTGCGGTGGACACGCCCCCTAGCCTAATGCCAACGACTGACACGAGATACGGCTCCCCGAGTCCCGCCGTTGTCGCTAACCTCCCGATCAGGCACGATAGAGATCATGAGCTCAGCCACCCCCTCACCCGGCGAGAACGACCCCGCGAAGACCTTCCGCATCGGCCACAAGGAACGCGACGAGGCGATCGAGCTGCTCCGCGAAGCCGCCGGCGACGGTCGGATCACTGTCGACGAGCTCGACGAGCGGATGGAGAAGGTCCAGGCCGCGAAGTTCCCCATCGACCTCGACGCGGTGCTCGCCGACCTCACCACCGAGCTGCCCTCCGATCGCTTCCGTCCCACCTCGGCGATCGCGCCCGCCGCCGGCCACGCCATGGCGGTCAACGGCCACGACCGTTTCGATCCGCTCGTCATCAAGGCCGGCTGGGAGTCCGAGGTCCGCCGCGCCCGATGGGCTGTCCCGCCCTTCATCCGCTGCGAACCCTCGATGTCGAACATCGAGCTGAACTTCCTCGAGGTCGAGACCGATCTCGAGGTCATCGAGATCGAGGTCGTCGCCGGTATGGGCTCGGTCACCGTCGTCATCCCAGACGACTGGGCGGTCAACGTCGACCAGCTCTCAAAATCCTGGGGAAGCGTGAAATCCGTCGTCGACGCCGTTCCGACCGGCCGCCGACCTCTCGTGCGCGTGGGCGGATCGATCGGAATGGGCTCCTTCAAGGCCCGCTTCGCGAACTACTTCGACCGCCGCCGATTGGCAAAATGATGGAACCCGGACTCGGCGCTGTCATCTTCCTCACCGTCTGCATCATCGTCGTCTTCAGCATCGGCGCCTGGCTCGTCTACCGGGTGATGACGAAACCGGGTGCGCACATCGGCTCCCGCCTGCCCAACCACGACCCCCACGTCGAGGCGGCTCCCACTGACCCGCCCGACCGCGGATCCGCTGCGGACCGAACCGAAGCAGACGACCCCGACGACCCCGACAGTCCCGATCACGGTCACCGGCATCCTTGAAAACCAGTCCCCGCCGTGATCGACTTTCACCATGTCTGAGATCCAGATCACGCGCATCGCCGCCGACGATGAGTCTGCGCTGCTGACATGGAACGACGTCATGCGCACCGCCTACACCGAGGGCCGCACCGCCGCCTGGTGGCGCAGCGCCGAGACGACGCTGACCCAATTCGCCCACCCGCGCCCGGGAGGGCAGGACATCGCCCTGATGGGCCGCCTCGGTGAGGAGATCATCGGCGGCGCCGAGATCAGCCTCTCCCCCGACACACCGACCGATATCGAACTCGGTGTCCTCTCCGCTTACCGCCGTCGAGGTTTCGGCACGGCCCTCGCCGAGGCGGCCGCACAGTTCCTTGGACACGATGACCGATCCTCGGCGATCGTGCAGACCGAAACCTACTGCCCGGCCGGGGTCGCCTTCGCGAGAGCGCACGGGATGAGCGTCGGCAACGCAGAGCACCGGCTGCTGCTCGACCTTCCCGCTTATCTGGAGGCCGATGCGAATCGGTACAAGGATTCGGGGGCGTCGACGGTCGTGCCCGTGATCAGGGAGGACCCGGACTTCTCGGTCACCTCATGGATCGGAGCCTGCCCCGAGGACGTGTTGGAATCCTGGACGCAGCTGCGGGAGCAGATGGATGAGGACGTGCCCGTCGGCGACCTCACCCGCTCCGCCACCCACGCCAGCACCGCGGCGATCCGCAGCCATGAGGAGCGGATGGAAGAGCAGGGCTGGACCTTGGTCAGCTCGATGGCGCATGTGGGCGACCTCGCCGTCGGCTATACGGAGATCATGGTCTCCGCCCACGATCCGCAGATCGTCATCCAGGAGGACACGCTCGTCGACCGTGCCTTTCGAGGGCGTGGGATCGGTCGGGCCCTCAAGGTCGCGAACCTGCGTCAGCTGCCCGCGGTCGCCGCGACCGCCTCGGCGGAATGGGTGCAGACGTACACGGCGACGGACAACGAACCGATGCTCGCACTCAACCGGGACCTCGGGTTCGCCATCGCCGATACGATGACCGCCCTGGAGAAGAAGGTCGACCAGAACTGTCAGTGACGTTCATTTCGACTAGAGTGGGCGATGACCCGTCCGGCCATCGAACCGAAGCAGACCGCTGTGCCCTCAGAACTCCTCATCGCCGTCCTCGTCTTCATCATCGTCGCCCTCGTGACCGTGCTCGTCATCCGCTCCCGCGCGAACAAGGCCCGCCACGACCCCGAAGCGAAAGCACCCGCCGCCCCGCGCGACCCCTTCGCCGCCGATCAGAACACCGGCGGTGACCCGGAGACCATCAAGGCCGGAGACCTCCTCGAATTCGGCAACGAGAAGTACTTCGTCCGCGGCACCCTGCGCATCTCCGAGGGCGGCTACGACTGGGCCGAACACTTCTTCCAGGCCGACGCCTCGGCGACGCGCATGTGGTTGAGCGTCGAACGCGACCCCGATGTGCAAGTCGCCCGGTGGCGCGACCGCCCCGACCTCGACATCGAGCCGAAGGCCCGGACAATCACCGTCGACGGCACCGACTACGACCTCGTCGAACACGGCACTGCCTCCTACCGGTCCGAAGGCACCACGGGACTGAACGAGAAGGGCGGGGTCGACTATGTCGACTACGAATCCGGCGACGGCCGCCTGCTCGCCTTCGAACGCTTCGACCACGGTCGCTGGGAAGTGAGCACCGGAGAGACCATCCCGACCGGCTCGTTCACCATCTACTCCGGCAGCTGATGCTCACTCTCCCCCGCCCGCTCGACGTCCCCTTCACCGACACCAGTGCCGAGGCGCTGCGGCTGAGCCTCGACCACGGTCGGATCGCTCCCCTGGCTTCCCGCAGCGTCGATGTGCCCACCGTAGCTGCACCCACTGACACAGCCTCCGCTCTCGCCGAGGCGGTTCGTGAGCTGACCCTGACACTGACCGTCATCGGTTCCTCCCACCAGGCGATCCTGACCGATGGCGCCGCTGATGCGTTCGTCGAGACCTTCGCCTGCCTCGGCGAGGGTGCCGACGAGTCCTCACCGATCCGACCGCTGTGGAACCGCGAAGTCATTCGCCGCGGTCGGTGGGCCGGTTTCACCGAACACCGATTCACCGCGACCCGCACGGGTGTGCACGGGGACTTCCCGGATGCCGCCGCCGAGGTGCTCGCCGCCGGTGCCGACCGTGCACTCACCGCTGACGACCACCTTGCGGTCGCGTTCCCCGGACAGCCCGGCGCACTGACGGCACTGTCGCTGACGTGTGCGGGACCCGAGCGGATAGCCTGGCAGTCGTGGCACTGCTACCCGCAGCATCGGGAGATCGTCCACAGCAGCTCCGAATTGAGGAGGTCGACATGAGCCAGGGACCGAACGTCTCGATGAGCGGAGGTTCCTTCGACTTCGACCGCGCGAACAACGGCGGCGGGAGCGGACCACAGCGGCCCGGCGGACCCCAGCGCCCCGGCGGCGGTTCGGGGCGGAAGCCGCGCCGCTTCGGCTGCGGAACGATCATCGGAATCGTCATCGTCCTCATCGTCCTCGGCAACGTCTTCCGCGGCTGCGGATCGCCCGCGAGCGCCGACTGCGGTGACTACGACCTGACCAACGGCCAGTACGTCTCGAACCCCGGCAAGGGCGACTACGAGAAGAACGGCACCAGCTATGACTACGTCGGCTGCGACACCTCACGCTCCGGAGGCGGCGGATTCTTCTTCCTCCCGTTCTTCTCCGGCGGCGGATCGAACTACGGCGACGGCTCTGGCTTCCGCGGCGGCGGACCGGGCACCGGAAAATAGGCACAGCGAAAGGCAGACATGCTCCTGAACTACCTCATCTACGAGACCGGAGTCGTCCTCTCCTATGCGGGCTGCGGACTCCTCCTCATGGTCATCGGCTACTTCGTCGTCGACCTGCTCACCCCGGGCAAGCTCCACGTCATCCTGTGGGAGCAGAAGTCGCGCAATGCGGCAGTCCTCGTCGCCTCCGACCTGGCCGGAGTCGCGATCATCGTCATCGCCGCCATCCGCGCCAGCTCCGATGACCTGGCCGCAGGCATCCTGTCCACCCTCGTCTTCGGCATCCTCGGCATCATCCTCATGGGAGTGAGCTTCCTGCTCATCGGTCTGCTCACCCCGGGCAGGACCGGCGACCTCATCAATTCCCCGCAGATGCACCCCGAGGTCTGGGTCAACGCCACCGCTCATCTGGGCATTGCCGGCATCATGGCCGCAGCCCTCCTTTGAGCACCGCTGACGAATCCGGTCAGACGTCGGCCGCGACCGCACCGACCGACTCGACCACGGACACCACCACCGAGGCGGCCCGACCGGTCACCCTGCCGATGCGGCCGGGTCCGGCTCGGTTCTTCGTCCTGCTCGCCGTGTTCATCTGCGCGAGCTGCGGAATGGTCTACGAGCTCGCGCTTGTGGCCTTGGGGTCCTATCTGCTCGGCGACACCATCGTTCAGGCCTCGATCGTCCTGGCCGTCATGGTCTTCGCAATGGGTGTGGGTTCGCTGGCGACGAAGCGGCTGACCGGGTTCGCGGCGGTCTCCTTCGCCCTCATCGAGGCGGCCCTGGGTCTCATCGGCGGCCTGTCCGTCATCCTCCTCTATCTCGCCTTCGCCTTCGCCGACGTCTACACGGTGGCCATGGTGGCCCTCGCGTTCGTCATCGGCGCGCTCATCGGCGCGGAGATCCCGCTGCTGATGGAGCTCGTCCAGCGTATTCGGGCGCAGAAGGCCTCGAGCGCGGTCGCCGACCTCTTCGCCGCCGACTATGTGGGCGGGCTCATCGGAGGACTCGCCTTCCCGTTCCTCCTGCTGCCGCTGCTCGGTCTGCCGCGCGGAGCGCTGGCCGTGGGGATGACGAACGCGCTGGTGGGCATCCTCATCGTCCTCTGGCTCTTCCGCTCCGAACTCAGCCGCGCCGCCCAGCTGACGTTGGCGGCTCTGCTCGTGCTCATCCTCGGCGGGCTCACCGTGGTGTGGGTGTACACCGACGACATCGAAGTCACCACCCGGCAGCGTCTCTACCGGGATCCGATCGTGTATTCGCAGCGGTCGGACTACCAGGAGATCGTGCTCACCGAGGCGAAGCGGACCGGGGATACGCGGCTGTTCCTCAACGGGGACCTGCAGTTCGCCTCGGCCGATGAGTACCGGTACCACGAAAGCCTTGTCCATCCGCTGCTGAACGGTCCGCGCCGCAACGTCCTCGTCCTCGGCGGCGGTGATGGCCTGGCCGTGCGTGAGATCCTCAAGTATCCCGACGTCGAGTCCGTCACGCTCGTCGACCTCGACCCGGCAGTCCTCGAGCTGGCGAAGACCTCGGAGCACTTCATCGCGTTCAACGACGACTCGCTCGACGATCCGCGGGTGAGAACGATCGCCGCCGATGCCTTCACGTGGCTGAGGGAGGCGAAGCATTCGGCCTATGACGCGGTCATCGCCGATCTGCCCGATCCGGACGATGTGGCGACGTCGAAGCTCTACAGCATCGAGTTCTATGGGCTCATCCGCCAGGTGATGTCCCCGGAGGCGCGGCTCGTCGTCCAGGCTGGCTCCCCCTATTTCGCCCCAGAGGCCTATTGGGGCATCGGTGAGGCCGTCGCCGAGGCGGGACTGTCGACGACTCCGTATCACGTCGATGTCCCCAGCTTCGGTGATTGGGGATATTTCCTCGCCGATCTCGGCGGCGAGGGCCCCGAGGTGTCCGTGCCCGATGATGCCCCGAGCGGGTTGAAATTCGCCACCGACGAGGTGCTCGCCGCCTCGACGACGTTCCCACCGGACCGTGATCGCGCGTCTGTGGGCAAGGTCGAGGCCTCAACGCTGCTGCATCCGCGGGTCCTCGATCAGGAACGCGGAGCCTGGGTCGGCTACTGACGGAGTTCGATAACGATTTCTGGCAAAGACAGAGGGCCGACCCATGTGGGTCGGCCCTCTGCCGTCTCTGATCGGCGAGTATCGGATCGGTCGGGGTCAGCCGGCCATGAGGCTGGCGAGGCCGCCGACGATTCCGAACGAGATTCCGAGTGCCCATCCGAGAACGAGGAGTCCGAGGAAGACGAGGCCTAAGATGAAGCCCCACTTGGCCATCTCGTTGTCTCCAAAGCCGGCTTCCTGCGAGCGCTTGCGTGCCATGTGACCGGTGATGATGCCGATGACGGGTCCGATGAAGTTGAATCCGAGGAACGTCGACAGAGTTGCCACGAGCGAAACGATGCCGAGCACCTTGCCCGGGTCTTCTTCGCCGCGCTGGCCGTAGTGGGGTCGGTTCTGGTTCGAGTAGCTCTGCGGTGCCTCGTACTGTCCGGTGGACGGGTGGGGGTACTGTCCCGCGGAGGTCGGATCGAACTGATCGGGCGTCGGGCCGGGTGCTGCGTTCATGGTGCTGGTCTCCTCTGTATCGGCTGTTGGCACCAGCCTAGGAAGACCTCGCCGACCGCCGACAGGGACCAATCCCCCGACCGGGAGGGGGTTTTCCCGACACTCCCCTGCTTCCCGGTCTCATCTGCTTCCGGTCTCAGCGCACGTCAACGAGCGCGTGGTCCTCTCGTCCCATGAGGTAGAGAAGCAGTTCGAGCGGTGCCCCGGTGATCGTCGTGGCCTCACCGCGGCCTTTCTTCCCCGCGGTGCGGGTACCGAAGCTCGGTGCTTCGATCGTCACGGGACCCTTCGCCTTCGCGGCGAACGGCAGCAGCGCTACCTTCGTCTGCGCCCAGACGGTCGCCGTCTCTGCCTTGGACAGCTGGCGCGGAATCCATTCGATCGCGGCCCGGCGGATGTCTTCATGGTGGACGAGGAACTCGGTCGTGTTCATCACGGTCTCCACACCCGGCAGGGCGCCCGGAGTCCACTTCGGAGGTGCGGCGACGAGTCCGAGCAGCCGGCTGAACGGCATCTGCGCGTACTCGTCCTCCTTGGCCCGCAGGCGGTCAGAGAACTTCGGCATGAAGATGCCAGCGGCTGCCCGTGGGTGGCGTTCGCGGATGACGAGGTGGGTGGCAAGGTCCCTGACCGTCCACCCCTCGCACAGTGTGGGGGCGTCTTCACCCGCGCGGCGGGCGGAGTCGACGAGTCGCAGTCGTTCGGCGCGTGCCAGCTTGTCTTTCATGCCCGCCAGTCTTCCATCTCCAGCTTGGACTCGCCTGGACGCTTCGTCATCTCACCGCCCGGTCGCTTCGCCGGCCTGTCACTTCACCGGCGGGCCCAGGTCGTGACGAAGTCGGCGACGCGGGAGATCGACCGGTAATCGGCGAGCTCGTCACCGCGGGTCGGTCCGTCGGTGACGATGACGACGGGTTTGCCCTCTTTTGCCGCCGTCCTGACGAATCGCAGACCGGACAGCACCGCCAGAGAGGAACCGAGCACCACGATGCCGGCGGCCTCTTCAGCGATCCGATTGGCCTGTTGGACCCTGGCCGCGGGGACGGAATCGCCGAAGTAGACGACATCGGGTTTGAGCAGCCCACCGCATTCGGGGCAGTCGGGGACGATGAAACCGGCGGTGTCCTCGAGTTCGACGTCGCCATCGGGTGCGGTTTCGACGTCGATCGGGTCGATGCCGACTTCCTCGGCGAAATCCGGGTTGAGCTCACTCAGTCTCCGCTGCACGAGATCACGGTCGAACAGGTGGCCGTTCTTCAGGCAGATCACCCGGTCGAGGCTGCCGTGGAGATCGACGACGGGACTCGGCGCCGGCGCTCCGGAATCGTCTCCGCGTTCGGCGGCGACCGCCTCGGCGGCGGATTGGTGGAGGCCATCGACATTCTGGGTGATGATCCCGGCCACCGGCAGCTCGGCCAGGGCGAGGTGGGCCCGATTGGGTCGGGTGCCGCGCATCCGCGGCCAGCCCATCCATGACCGCGCCCAGTACCTGGCGCGCTGATCGGGGTGGGAGAGGAAGGTCTGGATCGTCATCGGCTTCCGCGGCGGGGAATCGGGTCCGCGGTAGTCGGGGACGCCGGAGTCCGTGCTCATTCCCGCGCCTGTCAGCACCGCCCAGTCCGCATTCGCATGCTGCCTGGTGAGGACGTCGATGATCTCGGCATCGGAGTGGCTGGCTTCCGGACGCACACGTCCGCGCAGGGGGTCGAAGATGACTGCCATGGCTCCACTGTAGACATGAGGGCTGACGGAAGGTACCGGGCGGGGCTAGGGTGGGGCCATGGTCAACGTTCTGCTCGTTCATCATTCCCCGTCCGCTGCGACGGTACGGATCGCCGAGGCGGCCGAATCCGGACTGCGCATGCCCGAACTCGGCGACATCGACGTCACGATCCGCCCGGCGCTGGAGGCGAGCGTCGAGGATGTGCTCGCCGCCGACGCCTATGTGCTGGGCACGACCGCGAACTTCGGCTATATCTCCGGTGCCCTCAAGCACTTCTTCGACACCACCTATGACGCGGTGCGCGAGCCGACCGCCGGCAGACCGTTTTCCTACTGGATCCACGGCGGCTACGACACGACCGGGGCCGAGACCGCGATGAAGCAGATCACGACCGGCCTGGACTGGAAGCTCGCCTTCGACCCGCTCATCGTCACCGGCGAGGTCACGGACGAGCATCTCGAAAGGGCCACGGAGTTAGCCGCCACAGTCGCCGCCTCCACCCCCTAACTGCTACCTGACGGCGGCCCAGCAACCTCGCGCGAGGT
>NZ_JAJB01000095.1:0-3269 GCF_000583215.1 Brevibacterium sp. VCM10 | reverse complement strand
GGTGATCGCCGAGGCGGCTGCCATGAGCGCGAATCCGAGCAGGGCGATGACGTTGATGACTCCGCCCCAGCGCAGGGCCCAGTCAAGGTCGAGGCCGTTGCCGAGACCGATGCGCAGGATGAGACTGAGATGCAGGAGCGCGGCGGGGATATAGAAGCCGCGGTGGTAGGGCAGGCGGATTCGCAGCACAGCGGGCAGGATGACCGAGGCGTGGGCCATGATCATCGAGATCGCGAAGCCGAGGAATACCGCGTGGATGGTCGCGTCCATGGCGCGGACACTTGTCGGCGGGCCTCCGAGGACCCAGATGAGTCCGGCCACGGCCAGCCACACGTACCCGGCCATGAGGCAGGTGCCGATGAACCCCGGCTGGCCGGGAGCGCGCCAGGTGCGGCAGGCGACATCGTTGATGAGCAGCCAGGCGACGAGCGTGAGCAGCGCGACGCCGATGACGGTCATACCGACGCCAGGCCACAGCAGCGAGGCGAGCAGCGCGAGGCAGAAGAGTCCGACGAGGAGGCGGAAGACCACCACGGCCGGAGAGCTGATGCTCATGCGCGCGAGTTCGAGGCGCTCGGCGGCGATGGTGAGGACGACGTAGCCGGTCAGCCAGGCAATGAGACCGGAGACCGGCACACCGCCCATCCACATGAGCGCCGCGGCCGTGAGCATCGCCGCACCGAGGGCTTGGACGAGCACTGCGTCGTCGAAGTTGCGTCTGAACAGGGGAATGTAGAGCAGGGTGAAGGCGAGGCTGCCGGCGAGCAGGCCGATCTGGCCGACGATGAGCGGAGCCGGGGTGAGGACCGCGATCGCGCCGAGTCCGAGCAGAGCGGGTGCGATGAAGCCTGCGGGTTTGGCCAGGGCGACGGAGCGCTCCAAAGCGATGAGGGTGCCAAGGAATCCGAAGACCATGAGGATGCCGTGGAGGTCGGGCAGCGAGGCAGCATCGACCGGGGCCCAGACGCCGAGCAGCAGCAGGGCCGCATCGAGTCCGGCAAGGAGCGCCAGGGCTCCGGGGATGAGGAAGACGAGGCGGCGAGTCATGGATGTGTGCTTCCGGACGCGCCGTCGCTCAGGTGCAGACGGCAGGCTCCGGGTTCGGAGAACGGGTCCAGCTCGGATTCGGCAGCGGGGTCACCGAAGACCTCGAGGGCACCGCGGACCAGGCCGAGGTGGACGCCGCAGACAATGTCGGGGTATTCGTGTGCCGCCTCGAGCAGCGGGCACCGGGTGAGCCGGAAGCTGTGTACGTCTGCACCAGGGGCCCGTTTGTCGGACAGAATCGCCTCGGCGTCTGAAGTCACGGATTCGGGCGCGAAACCGAGGGTGTCGAGGAGAGCGAGAGTCTCCTCGGCGGGGGTGCGCTCATCCGCGGGCGTGTGCTCCTCGGCGTCGGCACGATTCTGCGCGACCTCGCGAGCGAGGTCACGGCCCCAGTCGAGGCCGGCCGCGATCCCGTCTGCGCGCGGGTTCATGCTCGTGCGATCGATCTGCGCGGCCAGCACCGAGGCGAGGCCGAGGTATTCCGAGGACCCGGTCTTCGGCGATCCGATCGCCCGGTACAACCAGGCGGGACGCCCGCGACCCGAGGAGGGAGCCTTCGTCTTTGTGGCGGCACCTGCTTCGACGAGCTGGTCGAGGTGTTCGCGCACGGTGTTCTGGTGCAGTCCGGTCATCGCCGCCAGCGCCGAGATCGTCACGGCTCCAGCCTGCGCTACGAGGTGCTCATGGACGAATACGACTGCCGGGCTCAGGTCGGCCTGTGGAGCCGCGGGCTCGGGCCCGAGCGCTGCGGAATCGCCGTCTGAGTGCTCCCGATTGTTTTTCACGGTCTCCATTGTATTAAATGATTCCGGCTCGCGAACACCCGGTGCCGACAGGAACAAAAGCGCCGCCGGCGGGAGATCTCATTCATCCCGCCGGCGGCGCGGCTCACATCGCTTCACACGAAGACTGGTGAGGAAAATAAAGATCGAAACCCACCCCCGCGCAAGACGAAAAGCCCCCATAGTGACATTCGTGAAACTACACGGCGGGCATTTGCCGAACCGATTCTCCGTTATCCACAGATTTGGTTTTTCACTAGATTCTTCATTCGACTACAGATAGGTTAAACAGCAAATCACGCTGTCTATTGAATGATCGGGCAAGGGTTCAGAGTGGAAGCCACCGAAGTCATCACCAGCGAGGTCCACAAACGGATCAGAGATCTCGATGTGGATCCCCGCGCCGAAATTCAGCGCTCTCGCGAGCTCATTCGCACCGTCATCGCCGAATACGACGAGCGCAGCCTCGTCGCCGATCTCCCCGTACTCGAGGACAAAGAGGCGACGTTCCGCCATATCGATCATCAGCTCTCGGGGTTCGGTGCCCTGCAGGACTATTTCGATGATCCGCACGTCGAAGAGATCTGGGTCAACTCGCCGAGCGAGGTGTTCATCGCCGTCGACGGAATCCATCAGCTGACGACGACGAAGCTCAGCACCGGTGAACTCGATGACCTCATCGAGCGGATGCTGCGCACCTCGGGCCGCCGCGTCGATCTGTCGCAGCCTTTCGTCGACGCCATCCTGCCCGACGGGTCCCGTCTGCATGTGGTGCTGCCCGATATCACTCGCACCCATCCGGCCGTGAATATCCGCAAGTTCATCGCCCGACCGCGCAATCTCGCCAATCTGATCGCGCATGGATCGCTGACGGCCGGGGCCGCCGAGTTCCTCGACGCTGCCGTGGCCAGTGGGGCCAATATCCTTGTCTCCGGGGCCACTCAGGCGGGCAAGACGACGATGCTCAACGCCTTGGCCGGCTCGATTCCGGCCCGTGAACGCACGATCTCCTGCGAAGAGGTCTTCGAACTCAATCTGCCCAGCCGCGACTGGGTCCCCATGCAGTGTCGCCAGCCCTCATTGGAAGGCACCGGCGAAGTCACCCTCCGTGCCCTCGTCAAAGAGGCGCTGCGGATGCGGCCGACGCGCATCATCGTCGGCGAGGTCAGAGAGGCCGAGAGCCTCGACCTCCTCGTGGCGTTGAATTCTGGGCTGCCCGGGATGGGCACCATCCACGCGAACTCTGCCCGGGCGGCGATCACGAAGATCTGCACTCTGCCGCTGCTGGCCGGGGCGAACATCTCCTCGGCGTTCGTCGTTCCCACGGTCGCAGTCAGCCTCGACGTCGTCGTCCACCTGCGCAGAGATCCGTCCGGGGTACGCCGGGTCGATGAGATCTGCGCGGTGCCCGGCGGAGTAGAAGGCGACGTCGTCGAACTC
>NZ_JAJB01000094.1:0-691 GCF_000583215.1 Brevibacterium sp. VCM10 | reverse complement strand
GGGCCCCCGTCAGGTAGTTCTGGAGGGGACGATGCGGGGTCAACGAGGTGGGGCGAACGGTATGCGCGGACCGGGGTGCCGCGGGTCTCCACACAGACGAGCACAGACCTCGGTGTCATAGCGAATACCGTCGTAGAGCAGTTTCTCTCGTTCGCGGCCCTCGACGATGAAACCCGCGTTCCGTGCAACTGCGGCCGAGGCCGGATTGTTCACGCGATAACCGAGTTCGAGCCGGTAGATCCCGAGATCGTCGTGAAGGAGATCGACAAAGCTGCGCAGCGCCGCCGAGACCAGGCCTTGGCCTCGAGCCTCAGCCACGGACCAATAGGAGATCCACGCGCTCGAATGCCGGCGATCGACCCCGGAGGCCATGACGTTTCCAAGGATTCGTCGCCCTGAACCGTCCCCGTCATCAACGATCGCCCGAGCGCAGAGGTCACCAGCTGCCTCGGCGTGGGTGATACTTGTGATCCATGTCCGGGCGCCATCGACGCTGCGGTCGTCGGGGATGTTGCTCAGCAGGGCATCATCGGCCCGTTCGTACACCTCAGTCAATGCCTCGGCGTCACCCGAATGCCACGGTCTGAGAATTGCGCTCATTCGGTCACCCTATCCGCAGCGGCCAGTCCGACGGCACCTCCACCGGCGCCGGTTTCGCTCCCCAAACAACGTGACGGCGGCCCAGCTACCT
>NZ_JAJB01000093.1:0-1835 GCF_000583215.1 Brevibacterium sp. VCM10 | reverse complement strand
GCCGCCTCGGCGGCGATCTCATCACCCGTGCTCACGACGAGCACGCGCGGGAGACCGAGCACCGGAAGTTGGTTCACCCCACACGCGGCGGTCACGCCGAGGTGGGCCGGTGTCAGCAAGGTGCCCGCACTCAGCACGGTCTGACCGGTGCGGACGTCGGATCCGCGGCGTCGGACGAAGGTTCCCGGGCGTGGTTCTGCACGAGCGTCGAGGGTGATGGCATCGGCTCCGAAGCGACCCGGGGAGGTGTCCTCGATCTTGACGACCATATCGGTGCCCGCAGGCAGCGGCGCCCCGGTCATGATCTCCACTGCGGTGCCCGGCAGCACCGGCTGACCGTGTGCACCGGCGGCGACACGCCCGTGCACGGGAATCGGGCGGTCGCGCATCTCGTCGACGGTGGCGGCGGCCAGGGCGTAGCCGTCCATGCTCGAGTTGTCGAAGCCGGGGACATCGATCGGCGATTCCACATCGGCGGTCAGCCGCCTCGGCGTCTCCAGCAGAGAACTCAGCGGCAGGCTCACCGGACCGGTCAGGGGCGCGATCATCTCGGATATCCGCTCACGGTGCATCTTCGCAGTAGTCATGGGACGATGATATCGACACGCTTTTCAAGGAGGATGACGCAATGGAGAAGATCGGCCTGCCCATGCCGGTGCTCAGAACTCCGACGGTCGACCCGGGCGAGGAGTTCACCGGCCACACCGAGGACGCACTGCTCGACACCTTCGATCGCCGCGCTCGCGACCTCCGCATCTCCCTCACGGACTTCTGCAACCTGCGCTGCACCTACTGCATGCCGGAGGAAGGCGTCGAGTTCATGTCCCGCGGTTCCGCGATGACCGGCGACGAGATCGTCCGCTTCGTCCGCATCGCGGTAGAGAAGTTCGGCGTCGACCAGGTCCGGTTCACCGGCGGCGAACCCCTGACACGCAAGGACATCAACGACATCATCGCCGGCGTTGCGGCACTGGAGCCGCGACCGAACATCGCACTGACGACGAACGCGATCGGGCTCGACAAACGCGCCGCACGGCTGAAGGACGCGGGACTCGATCGCATCAACGTCTCTCTCGACACGATCGATCCGGAGACCTTCGAGTCCATGACCCGACGTCCGTTCCTCAAACGGGTGCTCGAGGGCATCGACGGGGCGAAGGCCGCCGGCCTCGAGCCCGTGAAGATCAATGCCGTGCTGCTGCCCGGCGTCAACGATGCACAGGCTCCGGATCTGCTGCAGTGGTGCCTCGAGCAGGATCTGAGTCTGCGGTTCATCGAGCAGATGCCCCTGGATGCCGGACATTCCTGGGATCGAACGTCGATGATCACCGCCGCGGACATCTTCGCCCTCCTCGAGCCCCGCTTCGTGCTCACCCCGGATTCGGCTCCGCGCAACGGCGCCCCGGCCGAGAAGTTCCTCGTCGCCGATCGACGCCGTCCCGATACGATCCTCGGCACCGTCGGAATCATCGCTTCTGTCACGCGTCCGTTCTGTGCGGACTGCACCCGCACGCGGCTGACCGCAGAGGGTCGTGTGCGCACCTGCCTGTTCTCCCGCACCGAGGTCGATCTGCTCACCGCGATGCGCGAGGGGGCCTCGGACGATTCGATTGCGAACCTGTGGAAGGGTGCGCATTGGAAGAAGCTCGCCGGTCATGGGATGGACACGGATTCGTTCGAGCAGCCGCAGCGTCCCATGAGCGCCATCGGAGGATAAGTGCCCACCATCACCGTTCGGTTCTTCGCCGCAGCCCGCGAGGCCTTCGGCGCCCGCGAATCACAGATGAATGCCGGGTCCGTCGATGAGCTCGTCACGACCCTCGCCGAGGCGGCTG
>NZ_JAJB01000092.1:0-763 GCF_000583215.1 Brevibacterium sp. VCM10 | reverse complement strand
GCCGCCGAGGCGGCCGCCGGGATCAACGACGCGAACTCCGTGACGCTGAACGCCGGGCTGCGTCGCCTGGGCGTCGATACCGAGGCGGCGTTCGTCCCCGACGACCCACAGCAGCTGCTCGACCGAGTCCGCGACAGCGATGCGGAGCTCGTCATCTCCACCGGGGGCATCTCGAAGGGAGCGCACGAAGTCGTCAAGCTCGCGGCCGACCTCGATGCGGATTCTTCGATGACCTTCGAACCGATCGCCATGCAGCCCGGGGGACCGCAGGGCTGCGGACGCCTGGCCGATCATGCGTGGGTGGCGCTGCCGGGCAACCCGGTGAGCACACTCATCAGCTTCGAACTCTTCATCCGGCCCGCCCTGCTCGGACTGGCCGACCACGAACCGCCCCGCGAGGCCGGCCTCCACCGACTGGCACACGGATTCGACGAAGCCCCTCCGGCCGGAAAGCTGCAGGTGCGCCGCGCCAGACTCACCGACGCCGGTCTCGAATTCGTCGGCGACTCCCGGTCCCACCTGCTCCACAGCTATGCCGAAGCCACGCACCTCGTCTTCGTCTCACCCGAGGAGGCGGGAGCAGACGATCCGTTCTCAGCTGTGGGAGATAGGCTGTTGACGTGGAAGATCGCATGAAACTCAGCCACGTCGACGCATCCGGAACCGCCCAGATGGTCGATGTCGGCGACAAGGACGTCACGAAGCGCCGAGCCGTTGCCTCCGGCCTCATCACCACTCGTGCCGAGGTCATCGACCTCATCGC
>NZ_JAJB01000091.1:0-1185 GCF_000583215.1 Brevibacterium sp. VCM10 | reverse complement strand
GGTGCCGGTGCCCAGCGGGCAGCCGCCCTGGATCATGAAGTTCGAGATGATGCGGTGGAAGCCGAGCCCGTCGAAGAAGGGGCGCTTGGTCGGCTCGCCGGTCGAAGGATCGGTGAACTCACGCTCCCCCTGGGCCAGTTCGACGAAGTTGGCCACGGTCTTCGGGGCATGGTGGCCGAAGAGGTCGAGGGTGATGTCACCGTGGTTGGTGTGCAGGACTGCGGTATGCGTTGAGGCTGTAGTCATGACTTCATTCTTCCACGCCGAGGCGGTGAATGCAGTTTCGCACCAGGTCCGTTGCCCAACCTGTCAGGCGATCCGCAGACAATTCGATGACATCCGCTGTCCCCAGGTTTGCCCCGAGGCCGTAGACTGGTCGGTGATCACCTTGACCACCGACATCTAAGGATTGGGAACAGTTTATGTCGAAGAAGCCCACTCGAGATCAGCTCACTTCGAAGCTCGATTCCGCGAAGCAGACGTCCCTCCGAGTCCTGGCAGATGCCAGCGAGACCGCAGCCCCGAAGCTGCGTGAGGCCGCCGACAAGGCCCGCCCCCAGGTCGAGGCACTGGCAGGCAAGGCCGAAGAGTTCGCCGAGAAGGCACGTCCGCAAGTCGAAGCTCTGGCCGACAAGGCCAATGATCAGGTCCACAACTGGGCCGACAAGCTCGAGTCCTACCGTCCCGAAGCGACCGAACGCGCCGGCAAGTTCGCGTCGAATGCCGCGACTTCACTGTCCGCTGCCGAGACCCCGAAGCTCATCGATGACCTGGCTGTCCGCCTCACCGGGGACAAGAAGGCCATGAAGAAGGCTCGCAAGGCCCTCGCCAACGCCGGCAAGCGCATCGAGAAGGACACCACTCGCAAGTCCGGCGGCGGAAAGGCCGCACTCGTGTGGACTCTCGTCATCGGTTCGGCCGCCGGAATCGGCTACTACGTGTGGAAGAAGGCCCAGCCGGTCGAAGATCCCTGGTCGACCCCGCTGCCGAACAACCGTCCCGCCGATGCCCGTCCGGTCGGTTCGACCCCGGCTTCGCGTCAGGCCGCCGCCACCGAGGTCTCGCAGACCGCCGTGCCGTCGACCAAGGCCGAGGCCGCGGACGAGGTTCCCGCTCCGAAGCCGGCTTCGAAATCAGCTGAAGGCTCCGACGCCAAGCACTGAGTCACGACCGTCACCGAGGCGG
>NZ_JAJB01000090.1:0-3989 GCF_000583215.1 Brevibacterium sp. VCM10 | reverse complement strand
GGGCCGCCGTCAGGTAGTACGGGGAGTGGTAATCCTCCGGTTTCCCTCCGTGTTTCCTAAGGGTGGTCTGGAGGTCAACACCCGTGCCGGGAACCTGTGACCGCTTCTAGGGTCGAAACGTGATCCGCCGAACGGGCATGATCGACCTGCCGGGAACAGCAGTGAGAATCATCCTTTTGGGGGACACCGTTGACTACTTTCGGGCGATCCGCTGAGGCGCTGCGCTTGGAAGACTGACTGGAGCACCCTGCTCACACCCCCGAGCCCGGAGGAACCCCGTGCACCTGATCACCCGGATGAGTCTGAAGAACCGCCTCATCGTCGGATTGCTCACCCTCGTGATCGCCGTCTTCGGCATTGTCGCGACCACCTCACTCAACCAGGAGACGATGCCCTCGGTCGACCTGCCCGGCACCTCGGTGCAGGCCACCGTCCCCGGAGCCTCCCCGGAGGTGATCGAGGAGACCGTCACCAAACCTCTCGAGACCGCGCTCGACGGTGTCGGCGAACTCGAATCGGTGACCACCTCCACCTCGTCGGGGATGATGACCGCCGAGGTGACCTGGCCCTTCGGCAAGGACTCCGAAGAGATGACCGACGCCGTCCGCTCCGCCGTCGACGGAGTGAAGTCCGACCTGCCCGCCGACGCCGAGGCGGAAGTGCTGTCCTATCAGATGGACGAGGTTCCGGTGACGATGTTCGCCGTCTCCGGCGGGGACTCCGCCACCCTCGGTGACCGTCTTGAGACCGACCTCGTCCCCGAACTCCGCGCCCTCGACGGAGTCTCGAACGTCGAGGTCACCGGCCAGGACGAGCAGCGAGTCTCCATCACCTTCCGCCCCGAGGACGTGGCGGAGAAGAACGTCGTCGAATCCTCCGTGCCCGATGAGCTCGAAGCCGCCGGCACTGTCGTTCCCGCTGGCCAAAGTTCACAGGGCGACACGTCGATGACCGTCGAGGTCGGCACTGAGGTCGACGCCGTCGAGCAGATCGAGAAGACGCCTCTGCGCACCGCGGACGGCACCGTACTGTTGGGTGAGGTCGCCGACGTCGACCTCGACTCGGTCGAGAAGACCTCCCTGTCCCGTGCCGACGGCAGGGATTCCGTGACTGTGTCGGTGACCAAAGACCAGGACGCCAATGTCGTCGATGTCTCGCACAAGGTCGCCGACACCCTCGAAAAGGTCGGTCCGAAACTCGGTGAGGACACGCAGTTCTCGACGATCTTCGACCAGGCACCGGAGATCGAGAAGTCGATCCACGACCTCTCCGTCGAGGGCGGACTCGGCCTGATCTTCGCGATCTTCGTAATCCTCGCATTCCTCGGCTCCTTCCGCTCGACCATCGTCGCCGCGATCTCGATCCCGATGTCGCTGCTCATCGCGATGATCGGCCTCATGGTCGGCGACTACACGCTCAACATCCTCACTTTGGGTGCCCTGACGATCGCCGTCGGCCGAGTCGTCGACGACTCCATCGTCGTCATCGAGAACATCCGCCGACGCCAGGGCACGACCGACCTGACGGTCGAGGACATCGTCGCCAGCGTCAAACAGGTCGCCGGCGCCATCACCGCCTCGACCCTGACCACGGTCGCCGTGTTCCTGCCCATTGCATTCGTCGACGGCATCGCCGGACAGCTGTTCCGACCCTTCTCCGTCACCGTCAGCCTCGCGCTGCTGGCCTCCCTCGTCGTGGCGTTGACGATCGTTCCCGTGTTCAGCTACTGGGTCCTGCGCCGCAGCCCCAAACCGCTCTCGCCCAAGCGCCAAGCAGCCACCGATCGCAGCTATGAGCTGTGGGCAGCCAAGCAGCACCGCCGCTCGGTGGCCCGAGCCGAACGCCGCCAGAAGGCGATCGAGAAGAAGAACGCCAAACGCGCAGCCAAGGGCAAGGACGCGCTGCCGGATGCGACCGTCGAACCCGTCGTCGCTCCCGCCCCCGGAAACGGTGAGGCCGCCGGCAGGATCGACCGCCTCCAACAGCGCAGCCTGCCGGCGATCATCTCCGCCCTGCACCACCCCTGGCGGACCATCGCCTTCTCCGTCGTCATCTTCATCGTCACGATGGTGTGCGCGACCTTCCTCAAGACGGACCTGCTCGGATCGGTCGGGCAGAACTCCGTGTACATCACCCAGACCCTGCCCGCGGGTGCCTCGCTCGAAGCCGGTGACAAGGCCGCGAAGCGTGTGGAAGCCGTGCTCGGTGACGACCCGGACGTCGACACCTATTCGACGACGGTCAACGGCCCGGAATCAGGTGCGGAGAACCAGTTCAACGTCACCCTGGCGGAGGACTCCGAGGCCGAAGTCGCGACGAACCGCCTCCGCACCCAACTCGACGACCTCGGGAAGGACGCAGGCGAAATCGACGTCCAAGACGCGGGCGGCTCCGTCAGCGAGGACGTCGAGGTCACACTCTCCGGCACCGACCTGAGCGCCCTGCGGAAGGCCGCCGACGAGGTCACCGTGACGATGGCCGACACCGAGGGGGTCCAGAACGCCCGCAACGACCTCGCCGCTGACCAGCCGGTCATCGAAGTCGACGTCGATCGGGAGAAAGCAGCCGACTTTGGATTCAGCCAGGCCGAGGTCGGGCAGGCCATCGCCGCGGCCCTCCACGGCGTCGAGGCCGGTACCATCACCCTCAATGGCCAGGAACGCGACATCACCCTCGCGCCGACTCATCCGGATGCGACCCCGGACGAGATCCGTGCCCTCGAACTGCCCGTCACCGAGGTGCAGACGCAGAACGCACAGGAAGATGCGACCGATCGGGTCGAGGAGAAGACCGATGCCCGCGCCGAGGAGGCCAAGCGCAAGGCCGCAGACGAATCGGCCGAGCGGCTCGAATCCGCTCGCGAGGCCCGTGACGATGCCGCCGACCAGCTCGAAGAGGCCCGCAAGGCCCTGCGCGATGCCGAGAATCCGCCGCCAGCACCGAGCCCCGGCGACATGGCTGCCGACCAGGTGGAACAGGCTCGCGAAGGTGTCGAGCAAGCCGAGAAGGGACTGAAGGAAGCCAACGACGCAATCGACGACCTCATCGACGTCCAGCGTGAACAGGAGCAGACCCAGGAGGAGGAAGAAGCTCTTGCCGATGAGCAGGCCGCCATTCCCGACATCAAGGGTGAGCCGATCACCGTCGATGAGATCGCGGAGGTGAAGAAGACCGAGACTCCGGCCACGATCGACCGCGCCGACGGGGAACGGAAGGTCACCGTGTTCGCGACCCCGTCCAGCGGCCAGCTCGAAACGGTCACCGCTGCGGCCACCGACCTGACCGAGACCATGGATCTGCCCGACGGAGTCAGCTTCGACGTCGGCGGCGCCAGCCAGGAGCAGGCGGAATCCTTCGGTCAGCTCGGAATGGCGATGGCAGTGGCGATCGTGCTCGTGTTCCTCGTCATGATCGCGACCTTCCGCAGCTTCGTCCAGCCGCTCATCCTGCTCGTGTCGATCCCATTCGCAGCGACCGGAGCCGTGCTGCTCTTGCTGGCGACCGGCACACCATTGGGCATTCCCTCACTCATCGGTCTGCTCATGCTCATCGGCATCGTCGTGACGAACGCGATCGTGCTCATCGACCTCATCAACAAGCTGCGGGAGGACGGACTCGACCTCATGGACGCGATCGTCCACGGCACCCGACTGCGCCTGCGCCCGATCCTCATGACCGCTGCCGCGACGATCTTCGCCCTCGTGCCGATGTCGTTGGGGCTGACCGGCGGGGGAGTGTTCATCTCGCAGCCCCTGGCGATCGTTGTCATCGGCGGCCTCACCTCATCGACGGTGCTCACGCTCATCCTCGTCCCCGCCCTCTACCTCCTCGTCGAACGACGCAAGGAGATCCGAGCGGCGCACAAGGAGCAGAAGCGCGCCAAGCGACAGGCGGAGGACGAGGCGAGGATCGAAGAGGAGACCTCCGAGGTGGCCCTGCACTCCAACGACCACTGAACCCCCAACTACTACCTGACGGCGGCCCAGCAA
>NZ_JAJB01000089.1:0-6095 GCF_000583215.1 Brevibacterium sp. VCM10 | reverse complement strand
CCGAATGCCGCTTCCGAACAACATTCAGTCTCAAACTCGATTTTGACCCGCTGTCTTAATGCAGCAAGTTTTGCAAGATGAGTCGGGCGTACTATACGTGAAAATTCGCTTCTTTCTGGACCTCAGACCTGAGTTGCTTCACTTTAGTGTCCCGGTCCTGGCCTGAAATTCTCGACGTTTTCGATCAACTTCGCGGCCGATGCCGGAAGCTCGGGTGGGAACACGAGCTCGTGACCATCGATCTCGCCCACGAACTCACGCAGCGGCCGCAGCGTGGTCACGATCTTCTTCAAGGACATCCCCGTGGCTTCCTGCATGAACCTCGATACGGCCAACGCCGTGAACACAACCGTCAGGTGCGCCTCGATCGCGTCACGAGTGCGATGGAAGATCGGGCGGGCTCGAAGGTCGGTCTTCGACATCCGAATTGACTGCTCGACATGCCACAGGTCATGATAAGAACCAACGACGTCGTTGGCCGACATCACGTTCGCGGCGATGTTCGTGACGTAGCCTTTCCAGCCGGCCAACCCGACGGCCTTGTCATAACCAGCCTCATCAAAGACCTTAGTCGACCCCTTGGCTTTGACGAACCGTGCTGCTTTCGGTTTCGAATCCCCATCGATGATTCGCATCGCGCGGTTGCGTTGCAGATTCAGCGTCTCCCGGTCCCTCACGGCTCGTTTCCGCCTGTATTGCCACACTGCCCGCCAAGCGTGCGGATGGTCTTCAGGTGACCATACAGGTTCGGCACGAGTCAGCGTCCGGTTCTTATTCAACGCGACGGTGGCCCTTGGGGTCAGGGTATCGACGAGCTGCCCGTCGTCGGTGTTCGTGCCGTTCCAGGTGAAGAAGGTCGCCAGATCATTCGGTGCCTTCGTCTGCCGTGAGCCCACGATGAATCTCAGCCCTGCGTCATCGATGGCCTTCAGGTTCGCAGCTGAGAGCATTCCAGCATCAGCGACGATGACCATATCGGTAACCCCGTGACGGTCCTGGAATCCCTTGACGATCGGGATCATCGTGAACGTCTCTGCCTTGTTGCCTTCGAAACAGCCGATCTCTAACGGGAACCCGGTCCGGTCGACGAGGAGGCCGACAACGATCTGCGGGTCGACTCGTCGTTCTTTGGAATAGCCGACCTTGCGCAGTTCGTCTTCTTTCTCTGCCTCAAAATAGAGAGTCGTCACGTCGTAGAGAATCAAAGAGATCCCTGTCGTCGCGACCGAATAGTCGAAGCACTTCTCCGCGATGGTTTCTCGGTACGCATCAGCATTGACTCGCTGCAGGCACCGGGTGAACGTGCTGCGATGTTTGGTATCGGCCCCGAGCTCGTCAAGGACTCGAATGCTGTCGGACTTCGATGTGGGTTCGACGATGCGAGCGAGGACGAGCTGGAAGAAGGCTTCGTCATCAACGACGCGGAAGCCGAGCCTGTCGTAGGCAGTGCGGATCGTATCGATAAGCAGACGCGATGCCGATCCCTTCACACGTCGACGCGAACCAGCAGAGACCTTATTTCCGGTGTCGAGGTCCAAAGACAGTTGTCCGGGGGACTCGTTGATTCTCTCGCGACCGGCTTCTTCGAGAGCTGCTAACGGTGCCGGGGTGTGGGCGGAGCCGAGGTGTTCAATAACGGTGAGTTTGCCGTGGCGTTTCGTCACGATCTGGACCGCGGTTGCCCCGGACGCGGTCGGGACTTTCCTCAGTCGCAGGCTCATACACCCATTCTACGGACTCGTTTAGTGTCCCGATTTCGCGCATATCAGCACTCTCACCAGCACCGACGCCGAATCACAACTCAAAATCAGGCCAAGTGAAGCAAGTCAGGTTCGCACCCGCGTCGGTTTGCTTACCGGCAAGCAGAAGCACCGCCTCAACTCGGTCTTCGCCGCCGACAATCATGCTGCCCTGTTGGTGTGTTGGCAGTTCTATCAAGACACGATCGCCGCCTATGCTGCCCCACCGAGCAAAGGTAAGAAGCTCATGAACCGACTCATCGACACCCTGACAGGAACGATTCCTGATGAGCTCAAAGAACTCCGGAGCCTGAGGGCAACCTTCCAACGTCGTCTGGCCGATATCCTGGCCTACTTCGATCATCCTGGAACCTCGAACGGGCCAATCGAAGCGATCAACGGCAGACTCGAACATCTGCGCGGTATCGCACTGGGGTTCCGCAACCGGGGCAACTACCTGATCCGTTCTCTGCTCCACGCTGGAGGACTGGGACCTCTTCTACAGCCCTATTTATGAAGAGCCGTGTAAGCTCGCTTCACACGTGCCAACATAATACATCACTAAAACACTCGTTCATATACCTGAATGGCGAGTCGCTATTGCTCAACTTTCATGATTTCCCGGAGATTCGTCATTAGCATCACACTGTTTCGCTGTTTCGAGCACGCCCTATACGGGACATGCCCCGGGTTTGGTAGTTATGCATGCACAACACCATGAGCAAGCCTGGCCAACTCTAGGTTAATGAGAGGTCTTCTACATCTATTTGTTAGCAACTGACGCTAGGGCAGGTTTCTGAAACAATAATAGGCGGCTTCGTAGATCTAGATACTCAACGTCGACGCGACTGTCGAAGTGGTAAGACTTCGTCGTATAGTTCAGCACAATTTATACGCCCCTGCGCATTACCTGTACCGCCGGTCCAATTTCTCTTTAACCTTTCGGGAACATTTGCGTCGGAATAGAAATAGATTCGCTTCTCCGGCCCCCAAGCGCCTTGATGCTGATTTTGTTCGTCGCGGAATTCTATGTCTGTTGAATTTATGAGATATTCAAATGCTTCTAGCTTTTCTTCTTCGTTGAGAAACTGGACTTGCCTGTTCTTACCGTAGATCAGTTTACTCATATCAACATCCTCGTCGACGATTCAGTCTTTCCTGTCTGGCCCACTGTATCATGGCACTTATTTCACGGCGCGCCACTGCGTTGAATTCGAGTTCAGGAGAGCCGGCCATTTGAATAGACCTGAACTTCATCAGGGGAGATGCCTCGTGTATTTCCGAAAGGGCTACCCGTTGTTTTGGCTAGCATCTTGTTTATGTATTTTCAATATTCAAGTCAGTTTCGGAAGACACAATCGAAAGGTTGTGCTACAGTCCGGTCTCTCTCAATTCCGAAGCGCTCCTCTGGAATTCGGGCTGTTCGGCTTCAATCCGCTCCGCTTGCTCCATGAGCAAAACTCGGTTGAGCACCTGTCTCCTCCCAGTGCTGGAATATGGTTTCGTCACAGTCGCAGGACCAGCGTGCTGAATCTTCTCCAGGCGCCGGACAGTTCGACCACCACAAGCTGCTGTGCGTACGGGACCTATCGTAAACACACTTGCTGTCCAGATTTGCATTGTAGCGATCTTGCACCCCGCCACTTTCAGGCGAGGCCAAGTGCTTCACCGTGGAAAATCACTATACGATGCCACCCCTCGATTCGAAAGAGTCTCGCAGGAGTAACCTCGGTGCATGTGACACCGTGGTCTTTCGGATCTCGTACGGATCCATAGCTTTTAGGTTCCGTCTCGCGTGTAACCACATCGTTAAGGCCATCGATTTCTAACCACCCTATGACTGCGTAGAAGTTCGCGGACTTCGCGGCCAGCGGGACCTTATCCCGTCCGTACCCAGTGTTGCTAAGGAATCAAACTTCGCACGAGTGCGCAGTCGTGCTGAGATGGGGCCCGCCCTTTCAGCACACTTGAGAGGCTGGATAGAGAACTGCCGAGACCCACACAATCCGGACCCCGTTGAAACATGGGCGCCGTGCTTAGGTACTCCACACATTTCACCCAACGGCTGCTCTGGAATTCTCCATGTTGGTACAGATCGATGAGATAAATTTCAGCCTCGAGATTCCAGTTCCCGTCTAATCAAAATGGGATTCTCTTTGAGTTCATCTTTCTTTAACCCGTAACCTGTCTCAACAACGTGTGCAAACTCTTTGATTTTATAAAATTTGTCTTTAGCGGATTCGCTATCTTCGACATGTTCCAATTTCTTTAACAGAAGAGTCCGCTGGTAGGATTTATCTATTTTGTTGGTTTTATTATTTGGGTGGGCGCGAAGTTTATGCTCATTGGGTGTCAGTAGAATTAGATTCTCCGGCACGCTCGCTAGGCTTGGGAATTCACTTCGGGGGAAAATATGGTGCACCTGTGTTGCCGGAAACTCTCCAGAGATCTCAGAAACGCCCTGGTGCCGCTCGCGAACACTCTTCTTGGCTTGAGACACTCGGTATTCGCGCCTGTCCTCAAGACTCTGAAAACGCTGTTCCGCTCGCTCTTTACGACTGGTCGTTGACGATCGATTCAGCTTCTTATCGCGGGTGTTTATCCGTCCATACCGCAGGTCCATCATAGAAACACTGGTCTTCGAAACACGCCCCATAGCCGAACCACTCATGTTCCACCTAATTGCCAATGGATTCAGAATTTTGGGGAATATTCTCCGTGGGTCAAGGCCGCTATTGGCGCCTTTCTTCCCAGCACCCATATGCTGTCGGGCGAAGCCGAGGAACCGTTTCATCAATACCGAGTATGCTTCGTCGTCCTGTTCGGAATCTCTGAATTCGTGAAATATCCACAAAGCTCCCGTCTGACCAAAAGTTTCTATGATATACTCCGTAATGAACGCCAGGCACCTTCGTTCGTCATTGGCAAGCATTTTCACAATGCGCATATTGTTGATCGAGAAGTAGAAGGTGTTTCCGCGTTTTTGCTCGTTCAGCACTCCCGAATAACTCAACATTTTCAGCGAGTGCATGAACAATTTGTTATTTTCATTTTTGGTAAAAGACGAAGATGCTTTGTTAAGTTCAATAGCTAACGCGCGTCGCGCTTCGTCTTCGCGCTGCAGTCCTGGGTTGGAGAATTCAACGCCCTCGCCGTATAGATCTATAATCAGCGCTGTAGTTAGTGATAAAAGGTCCGGAGTGCATTTCTGATCTATGAATCGCGTATATGGGCGTTGCCTGAGATCCAATAGTCGTCTGGACAAAGCTTCTTCAATTGTCGAGCCCAATTCTTGCACCTCTCACTTTCTCACAAAGTTTTCAACTCTATACGCTATTTGGTTCGAATGACCTGTGCGCATTTTTCGCGATTCGGCTAATCGAGCTACGCGTTAAATTTCCTGCCTAGTTTGCATTCCCGTCTACGTCATAGTAGTGCAGAATCAATATCGCTACTGCTCAATCTCTGCTGGAAGAAGACAAATGCTGGATCACGCCATCAAGCCACATCTGCTGTGATTTTAGCATACTAACACCGCGCAGTTCGGTAGTGAACACCCGGAACGCTTCTTATAGGTGGAACCACATTGGGTAAATCGATAAGCTTTGCTGGGGCTCCGGTATCTACCCTGTGTATTGCTGAACTCGGTCTAACTGGGTTGCCGACACTGGGTTTTTGTCCTGAGAAGAAGAGTTTCGGCAGCCTTCAGGTTCGACTTTGTCCGCTTGCTAGGACCTTGACCGACCGTTGGTATCGAGGGTGGGGGTCCGAATCAAGTGCGAAGTTTCTATATTCTAGTTTGTTGGATTGCATTTAGCTCAGACGTACGTCTTGTGTTTACGTTGCTTATCGAAGTGTGGTTCTATCTACGAGGGCATCGGCCCACTCGCTATCGATCGTTCGTGTTCCGGTGTTCTCATCTTCGACGGTGAAGCTAGCACCAGATGCGACTTCCGTGTGTACACGGGGACCTCAGGCATGGGTATTGCAGAACGCACTCGCTACTTCTACCTCGTAGAACAGAGCGAATCGACCGACCCCGAACGCCTGCAGAACATATGCGAACAACGGCAACGCTCGATTGATCAGATTCATCATGACCTCAGGCCCGCACTCTCTGCCACCCGATCGCTGCGGTCTAGGGCATGTCTCCTTTATTGGCGGAGCCAGGTCAGGATCGCGCCGAGCACGACGGCCGCTCGATAGGTGATGGCGAGCTTGTCGTATCTCGTCGCCAGCCCTCGCCATTGCTTGACGTAGGCAAACGAACGCTCCACGACGTTGCGGTTCCGATAGACACCAGCATCGAACGCTGGCGGGCGTCCGCCTTTGTTGCCGTGATGAGCGTGCCCGCCT
>NZ_JAJB01000088.1:0-1265 GCF_000583215.1 Brevibacterium sp. VCM10 | reverse complement strand
CGCCGTCAGGTAGTAATTACCAGATGGTGACTCGGGAGTCGGGGGCTAAGTACATGCCGTCGGACTCGGTCACGCCGTAGGTGTCGTGGAAGGCGGTCATGTTCTTCACGACCTGGTTGCAGCGGAACTCCTCCGGCGAATGCGGGTCGATCGACAGCCGCCGCACCCGCTCCTCGGTGCGCATCTTCGACCGCCACGCCTTCGCCCACGCGGAGAAGAACGCCCTCGCCTGCTCGGGGCTCGGCGCCACCGGCACACCCGGGGTGCCCGCCCGTTCGCCGAGTTCGAGCTCGAGCGCCTTCCAACCGATCGACAGACCACCCAGGTCACCGATGTTCTCACCGACCGTCAGCGCCCCGTTGACATGCTGGTTGGCCTCGAGACCGGCCGGAACCAGTTCCTCGTACTGCGCGATCAGCGCATTCGTGCGCTCCTCGAAGCGCTCACGATCAGCAGACGTCCACCAATCGACGAGGTTGCCGTCGCCGTCATAGCGCGAACCCTGATCGTCGAAGCCGTGCCCGATCTCGTGGCCGATGACCGCGCCGATGGCTCCGAAGTTCGCCGCCACATCACCGGAGGCGTCGAAGAACGGCGGCTGGAGGATCGCGGCCGGGAAGACGATCTCGTTCATCACCGGGTGGTAGTAGGCGTTGACCGTCTGCGGGGTCATCAGCCATTCGGTGCGGTCGATGGGTCCGCCGATCCGTTTGACCTGCCGCACATGCTCGGCCTGCGAGCAGCGACGCACATTGCCCACCAGGTCGGCGGCGTCGATCGTGGCCGGGTACTCCCGCCACACCTCCGGATAGCCGACCTTCGGAGTGAACTTCGAGAGCTTGACCAGCGCGCGTTCCTTCGTCTCCTCGCTCATCCAATCGAGTTCGCGGATCGACTTGTCATAGGCCTTGATGAGCATGCCCACGAGGTGATCGATCGCGTCCTTCGACGACGGCGGGAACTCAGCGGCGACATAGAGCTTGCCCACGGCCTCACCGAGGTAGCCCTCGACGAGGCTGACCCCGCGCTTCCAGCGCTCCCGCAGTGCCGGGGTGCCCGACAGAGTCCGGGAGTTGAAGTCGAAGTTCTCCTCGACGAACTCATCGGACAGCAGCGAGGCGGTGTCGGAGACGACGACGAAGCGCAGCCAGGTCTTGATGGTCTCGATATCGGTCTCCGCCCACACCTTCGCCATGCCCGTGACGAACGAAGGCTGGGAGACGACGAGGTACTTGAGATCGGCCGCCTCGGCGGTGAGGATCCCC
>NZ_JAJB01000087.1:0-5431 GCF_000583215.1 Brevibacterium sp. VCM10 | reverse complement strand
TCGCCGAGCACATCAAACGCACCGCCGCGAGGAATCCCGAAGCGCTGGCATTGGTCGACCGGCATTCGAATCGGAGGTGGACGTACTCCGACTTCGATCGTGACACCGACGCACTGGCCATCGGCCTTCTCGAGCGCGGGGTGAAGAAGGGCGACCGGGTCGGCATCTGGGCGCAGAACGTCGGCGAATGGGCGCTCGTGCAGTATGCCACGGCGAAGATCGGAGCGATCCTCGTCAACGTCAACCCCGCCTACCGCAGCCACGAACTCGAGTTCGTCGTCGAACAGTCCGGAATGAGCCTGATGATCTCGCAGATCGTCGCACCCCCGCACTCGGACTTCCACGCCATCGCCACCGAGGTGGCCGCCAAGGTCCCCAGCCTCGATCTCGTCTTCCTCGACACGGTCTCCGCAGACCTCATCGGCGGTGTCACGGTCGGCGAGCGCGAATCCTTCGCTCACCTCATCGGGCAGGGCCGCGAGATGCTCTCCGACCCCGGGGCGAAGTACGCGGTGCGGCTGCAGCAGGTCATCGACGACCTCTCGGCCGATGACCCGATCAACATCCAGTACACCTCCGGCACGACCGGGTTCCCCAAGGGTGTGACCCTCAGTCACCACAACATCCTCAACAACGGCTTCTTCATCGGCGAGATGCTCTCGTACACCCCCGCCGACACCGTGGTCGTTCCCGTGCCGTACTACCACTGCTTCGGTATGGTCATCGGCAACCTCGCCGCGCTGAGCCACGGCTCGGCGGTCGTGCTGCCGTCACCGGCCTTCGACCCGGTGGCGACGATGTCGGCGGTCACCGAGGAGAAAGCCACATCGCTCTATGGTGTGCCGACGATGTTCATCGCTGAACTCGAGCACCCGCAGTTCGCAGAATTCGACTTCTCGACTCTGCGCACCGGCGTGATGGCAGGATCGCCGTGCCCGGTGAACACGATGCGCCGAGTCATCGACGATATGAACATGTCCGAGGTCGCCATCTGCTACGGCATGACCGAGACCTCGCCGGTGTCGATGATGACGCGTGTCGACGACTCCCTGCAGAAGCGCACCGAGACCGTCGGCCGGGTCATGCCGCACCTGGAGATCAAGATCGCCGACCCCGTCACCGGGCAGACCGTTCCGCGCGGCCAGAAAGGCGAATTCTGCACTCGCGGCTACGCGGTGATGCTCGGCTACTGGAATCAGCCGGACAAGACGGCCGAGACGATCGACGCTGCCCGGTGGATCCACACCGGCGACCTGGCCATCATGGACGATGACGGCTACGTCGACATCTCCGGACGGATCAAGGACATGGTCATCCGCGGAGGCGAGAACATCTATCCGCGCGAGGTCGAGGAGTTCCTCTACCACCATCCAGCGATCCGCGACGTCCAGGTCGTCGGCATCTCCGACGAGAAGTACGGCGAAGAACTCATGGCGTGGGTGATCCTCAAGGACGGCTTCGACTCGCTCACCGCCGACGAGGTCCGTGAGTTCTGCTCCGGCAAGCTCGCCCACTTCAAGATCCCACGCTATGTCGAGGTTCGTGAATCGTTCCCGATGACGGTGTCGGGCAAGATCCGCAAGGTCGAGTTGCGCCGAGAAGGCGAAGAGCTCACTCATTCGGCCGGAGCCTGAGGGCAACGGGCGCGGTCCCGGCAGGGGCTGGGGTCGCGAACAGACCCTGCCGCGACCATGTATCGTTCACAGAGGAGACGGCCATGAAGGAGCGCACCAATGCCACAGCCTCAACTCAGCCCCACACCGGTCCGAGTCGTGAAGAACGTCGATCGCGAACGGTTCGAACTCTTCTCCGAAGAGACCCCGGGGGAGTTCATCGGGTTCCTCGCCTACCAGGTCATCGATGAGCACACCCTGGAGCTGCAGCACACGATCATCTCCGAAGGCTACTCCCGCCGCGGTTTCGCCCGCACTCTCGTCACCCGGGTGCTCGACCTCCTCCGTGCGGATGGGACGTCCATCGTGCCCACCTGTTCCTATGTGCAGGACTACCTCGAACGGTTCCCGCAGTACGGCGACCTCGCAGCCCATCAGTGACCGGCACACACTCAGTCGGCGGAGCCGGGCGTTTCGCTCCGAGCCCGAGCGGTGACCTCCACATCGGCAATATCCGCACCGGACTGCTCAGCTATGTGCGTGCCCGGCAGACGGGCCGCCGGTTCCTGTGGCGGGTCGAAGACCTCGATCGGGTGAAGACCGGCGCGGCCGACTCGCAGCTCGAGGTCTTCGCCGACCTCGGAGTCGTTCCCGACGAGCGTCCCCTTGTCCAGTCCGCACGCACCGCAGAGTACTCGGACGCGATTGCGAGGCTGGCAGCCGACGGTCTCGTCTACGAATGCTATTGCTCACGCAAGGACATCGCCCAGGCCCCGAGCGCACCCCACGCACCACCCGGGGCGTATCCCGGGACCTGTCGCAGTCTCGGCGAGGGAGAGCGGGAATCGGCCCGACGGAGACTCGAGGCGAACAACCGGCAGCCGGCGCTGCGTCTGCGCACGGACAACCGAGAGCACAGCATCACCGATGTGCTGCTGGGCCGAGTGGAGGCCCTTGTCGACGATCTCGTGCTGCGGCGAGGCGACGGCGTCTACGCCTACAACCTCACCGTCGTCGTCGATGACGCAGCGAGCGGAATCGACGAGATCCTGCGCGGGGACGATCTGGCCTCCTCTGCACCGCGACAGGCATATCTGGCACAGCTGTTGGGTCTGTCCGCACCGGGCTGGGTCCATGTGCCCCTGGTGCTCAACGACAGCGGCCAGCGGCTGGCCAAACGCGACGGCGCGGTGACCTATCAGCAGCTGCGCAGCCTCGGGTGGAGCGTCGAGGACGTCTTCGCCTGGATGCAGCAGTCACTCGGGTTCGACGGAATCGGCTCCCGGTGGAGGTGCGTCGATGACATGATCAGGAGTGTCGACTTCACTGGGATGCCGACCGCACCGACGGTCTTCGTCCCACCTGTGGGTGCTTAGGCCCGCGTTCGTCAGGCCGCCTGTTCGTCAGCTCGCGTGTGCGTCAGGCCGCGGACGAGTCGGCGGCGTCTCGGATGACTCCGTCGTAGATGGATTCGAAGGTGTCGAGCGTGTATTCGATATCGTGTTTGGCCACGACGTCGAGCGACGCTTTCGACATGTCATCGAGGTCGGCTTCGGGCATCCGGCAGATGCGGGTGAAGCGATCGGCCAGGGCGTCGGTGTCGCGCGGTGGGAACAGATACCCGTTGACTCCGTCGCGGACGAGGTGCGGCAGGGCCACCGCATCGGCAACGACCACGGGTTTGCGCGAGGCCAGCGCCTCCAGTGTGGCGATGGACTGCAGCTCAGCGGTCGAGGGCATGCAGAAGAAGGTGCAGCGCTGGTAGGCGTCCATGAGCGCCTTGTCGCTGATCTTTCCGAGCACATGCACTCGGTCGGCGATGCCGAGTTCCTCCGCCAGGTGCTTCAGCGGTTCCTCCTGGTCACCGCCGCCGACGATATCGGCTTCGAGTCCCAGCTCCGGATCGGTCTTCGCCACGGCCTCGACGATGTCTGCGGCATGCTTCTCCGAGGAGAGGCGTCCGACGAAGAGGACGCGCGGGGGAACGGCCCGTGACTGGGCGCAGTCGAGTTCGCGCAGATGAGCGAAGCGTTCCAGGTCGATCCCGCACGAGACCGCTCGGATGGGAGAGGAGAAGCCGTTCTCGGTGAGCAGATCGGCCGCCAGCTGTGTGGGCACCGTGATGAAGTCAGCGGACTGGAACTTCCGGCGCAGATCCCACCAGGCGATGGCGGTGCCGCCGTCGAGGACGGGCTTCGGAGCTCTGAGGTAGGGACGGACGTTGTCGGGCATGAAATGGTTCGTGGCCACGACGGGGATGGCCCGCCTGATCGATTCGGAGAAGGCAAAGCGGCCGATGACGAAGTGAGCCTGTGTATGCACGACATCGGGACGGATGCTGTCGAGGAGTCGGGAGAGTTCGGGCTTCGTCTCCCACGGCATGCAGATCATCCACGTCGGGTGCAGCGGCCAGCGGTGAGCGGTGAGTCGGTGAACGGTGACCCCGTTCTCGACGCTGACCGAGGGTTTGCCCGTCGCCGAAGGGCACGCGACATGGACATCGTTGCCGCGGGCGGCGAGGCCTGCGGCGAGCCGTTCGGCGAACTTCGCGGCACCGTTGACTTCGGGTGCGTACGTCTCTGCCGGAATGAGGATTCGGCGTTTCGGAGTGGGACGGTGCGCAGACAGGATTCAGCTCTCCTCGGTGTCGGTCATGGTGTCGGAACGGCGGGCGCTCCTGCGCTGAGTTTCTCGATCTCTGACATCGGGATGATACCGCGACAATACAACGACGGCTGCGCAGGCGACCAATCCGGTGAGCGTGATGATCAGGATCAGCCAGACGGGGGAGTGGGCCGCCTCGCCGAGGACGACGGTGCCCAGGATGACGGCACCGATCGGGTCGATGACTGTCAGCCCGGCGATGACCATCTCCGGTGGGCCCGCCGCATAGGAGTTCTGGACGAACAGGGAACCGAGGGCAACCGCCGCCACCAGTGCTGCGACGTTGATCCAGGTGACCTGGTCGAGGCCGGCCCGGAGGAACTGGACGCTGACCAGGTGGGCGTTCGTCGCCACACAGGCGAAGAGCAGTCCGGCCGCGATGATGAGAACCAGCTGCGGGGCATGGCGGAAGACCAGGACGATCACCAGGCCGATCGCGACCGCGATGGCGGTGATCCAGAACAGGGGCATCGCATCGGCGCCGAGGTGGACCTCCGACTGTGCGGTCGTGGCCGAGAGTGCGACGAAGGCCGTCACTCCGACGGTGCACCAGATGACGGACTGGACGAGTCGTCTGTTGACCTTGAGGCCGCGGTGACGGACGCCGAGCAGCACGGAGACGATGAGTGAGAATGCCCCGATCGGTTGAACGACCATCACCGGAGCCAGGGCCAGGGCGACGAAATTGCCCGCCGTTCCCACGCCGAGGATGGTCAGCCCGAGCAGCCAACCGCGGTTGCGCAGCAGATCGGTGAAATGTGCCCAGCTCAGTCCGTTGTGGGAGTCATCCTGTCCGGCAACGGCTTCATGCTGATACAAGGCGCCATAGGCCAGTGCCACAGCCGCGAGGACGGCGAGGGCGATTGCCGCTATGGTCACGATGAGACTTCCGGTTTCGACGGTGCGGTTCTGGGGCGGGGATCACTGTGAGTCTATCGCGCAGGACGGCGGCGAAGATGGCCGCGGACTGTGTTTGTCCTGACTGTAAGGCAACCCTGCGGCAACGGGTGGGGAAACCCTCAATGCTGTGGCCGAAGCACCCTCAACGCTGTGAGCTAAAGCACTTGTCTTGGTTTTGTTCGTCGGCCGGGAGGTTTGCTAAGCTGGAACACACGTCCGCAGGAAACTGCGGTATTCCTCCGTAGCTCAGTTGG
>NZ_JAJB01000086.1:0-1278 GCF_000583215.1 Brevibacterium sp. VCM10 | reverse complement strand
CGTCAGGTAGTTCGGGGAGGGGTTTCGAGGAATAGGGGAGTCGACGGTGTCGTTGCCTCATCCGGAGACGGTCCCCGGCGTTGGGACGTGGTCCGCTTTGGGATAGAATGGATGGCTGTGCGCGCGAACGCGTGCACAGGCGATCGGGGGCAGAGAGGAGGCCGGTCATGCCAAAGGACACTGGCAAGAAAGTCATTGCGAGGAACCGCAAGGCACGCCACGACTACCACATCGAAGACACGTGGGAGGCCGGGCTAGTGCTCACCGGCACCGAGGTGAAGTCGCTGCGCGAAGGCAGGGCCTCACTGACCGACGGCTTCGCCCTCATCTTCCAGAACGAAGCATGGTTGGAGAACGTCTACATCCCCGAGTACCTGCAGGGGACCTGGACGAATCATTCGGCCAGGCGTCGCCGGAAGCTGCTGCTCCACCGCGAGGAGATCCTCAAGCTCTCGCAGAAGGTCAAGGAGTCCGGCCGGACTCTGGTGCCGCTCGAACTCTACTTCGACGGGTCGCGGGTCAAGGTCGAGATCGCTCTGGCCAAGGGCAAGCGCGAATGGGACAAGCGTCAGGCCCTGCGTGAGGCGCAGGACAAGCGCGAAGCCGAACGCGCGATGAAGGCCAAGCAGTTCCTCTGAGGCCTGCTCGGCACCTTTCGTGAACGGCCGGGAATGCAATTGGCTCGGTCTGCGTTGTAGGAGTATGCTGGAGTACCTGATCGGCGCCAGCAGCCTCCTCGGCGGATGAAACAGCTGATCAGTTTTGGTAACAGAATATGGGGATGATCGGTTTCGACGTCGGACACTGCGTCGGGAGAAGCGGGCCGAGAATGCAGAGTCATCTCGTTAATGTCCTCTGCAAAACAATAGGTGCTAAGTCTAACAACCGCACCGATTTCGCCCTCGCTGCCTGATAGAGCGCGAGCTGCGAATCCGTCAGCCTAGAGTTGCCTCTGCTCTAGTGTCTGGCGTCGCTTAAGAGGCCACTGCTTCAGACACATGTTGGGGGTGTCTGAGGGACTTTCACTCAACTCCGTTCGTTGGTCCATGTGTTCGTGCAAGGGCCAGAACCTAAGAGACATTTTCACGAACTGCGCCCGGAGAAGTCCTGACAATCTGCCGACGGACGCGGGTTCGATTCCCGCCATCTCCACGTGTCTAAGCCCCGGATTCCTTAAGGATCCGGGGCATTTCACTGTCCGGAGATCCCCAGAGCTGCCACTTTGCCCCGTCGAAGTCGACGAAGCGTCGAATAGAGCGAACACCATCGCCGAGGCGG
>NZ_JAJB01000085.1:0-1299 GCF_000583215.1 Brevibacterium sp. VCM10 | reverse complement strand
GCTCCCGAGATCAAGTACATGCAGGAGCGCCGCGCGGAGCTCGGCGGCTACTCCCCCGAGCGTCGATCGACTCATATCGATCTCAAACTCCCCTCGGACAAGGCCTACCAGGCCGGTCGTCGCGGATCGGGCAAGCAGGAGATCGCCACCACGATGGGCTTCGTGCGCGTGCTCAAGGACCTCATGCGGGAGAAGGAGTTCGGCCACCGGATCGTGCCGATCATCCCCGATGAGGCTCGCACCTTCGGCATGGACTCGTTCTTCCCGACAGCCAAGATCTACAACCCGCACGGGCAGAACTACATCTCCGTCGACCGCGACCTGTTCCTCGCCTACAAGGAGGCCACGGACGGTCAGCTGCTCCACGTCGGCATCAACGAGGCCGGAGCGACAGCGGCGCTGACCGCCGTCGGCACCTCGTACGCCACGCACGGTGAGCCGATGATTCCGTTCTACATCTTCTATTCGATGTTCGGCTTCCAGCGCACCGGTGACTTCTTCTGGGCCGCCGGTGACCAGATGGCCCGCGGCTTCGTCCTCGGTGCCACCGCGGGGCGCACCACTCTCGTGGCAGAAGGCCTGCAGCACGGCGACGGGCACTCCCATGTGCTCGCCTCGACGTACCCGTCCGTGGTCTCCTACGACCCGGCCTACAGCTATGAGATCGCCCATATCGTCAAGGACGGCATCCACCGGATGTACGATCCCGCCGACGAGCGCGACCCCGACGTGCTCTACTACATCACGATGTACAACGAGCCGATGGTCCAGCCGGCCGAGCCGGAGGACCTCGACGTCGACGGCGTGCTCAAGGGCCTCTACCTGCTTAAGAAGGGACCCGACAACGGCGGTCCGAAGGTTCAGCTCATGGCCTCCGGCGTCGGTGTGCCGTGGGTGCTCGAAGCGCAGGAGCTGCTCGATCGGGACTGGGGCGTCTCGGCCGATGTGTGGTCGGTCACCTCGTGGACGGAGCTGCGCCGCGACGGACTCGACGCCGAGAACGAGCGCCTGAAGAACCCGCAGTCCGAACCGCGCATCCCGTACGTGACTGAGAAGATGGCCGAGACCGAAGGCCCGGTCATCGCGACCTCGGACTATATGCGCGCGGTTCCCGACCAGATCCGTCAGTACGTGCCCAGCCACTTCACCTCGCTGGGCACCGACGGATACGGAATCTCGGACACCCGTCCCGCGGCACGTCGCTACTACCTCGTCGACGGTCCGTCCGTGGTCACGCAGGCGCTCATCTCGCTGGCCGACACCGGAAAGATCTCGATCGACAAGGCCGCCGAGGCGGCT
>NZ_JAJB01000084.1:0-1375 GCF_000583215.1 Brevibacterium sp. VCM10 | reverse complement strand
GCCGTCAGGTAGTTCTGGGGCGAAGTTCAGCGGTTCTGGTCGCGCTCACGGGCCTCGCGACGAGTCAGCGGGGACAGTCCCCCGCGAGGCCGTCGGCCGTGATCGCGCCGGACGCGGCAGCGGATCCTGTGGGCCGCCTCGGCGGGCGCACTCCCGATTTCACGACGAGGACGCCGAGACCGGTCGTCAGTGGAATCGCGACGACCAGCCCGATCGAACACACGAGGATGCTCACCACCTCCACCGACATGTCCCCGAGCGTGAACGTGTCGATCAGCGGCTGATCGTGAGCGGAGACGATGATGAGCGTCATCAGCGCCGAACCCACATACGCGAACGTGATCGTATAGACGGTCGAGGCGATATGGTCCCGGCCGATGCGCATCGCCCGAGCGAACAGCTGCGCAGGCTTCATCTCAGGAGCGGCGGCTGCCAGCTCCCACACCGCCGAGGCCTGTGTGATCGTGACGTCGTTGAGCACCCCGAGTCCGGTGATGAGGATCGCACACACGATGATGTCGGTCATCCCCAGATCGGTCGTGTCGACCAGCAGGTACCCGTCCTCCGAATAGGCGATGCCCAGATTCGCCCAGGACGTCATCCACGCGCCGAGGATGCCCGTGATGACGATGCCGAGCACCGTTCCGAACAGCGCCGTCGACGTCCGCGTCGAGATTCCGTGCGCAAGGTAGAGGGCGATGACCATGATCAGGCTCGCCGAGATCATCGCCACCAGCAACGGGGGTTTGCCGTCGAGCATGGCCGGGAGCATGAAGACGAACAGCACAGCACCGGCGAACCCGAGTCCGATCAGCGCGCGCAGGCCCCGCAGACCGGCGACGAGGAGGACGATGACCGCGTAGAGGATCGCCAAGGCCAGCATCGGAACGTTGCGGTCGAAATCGATGAACACGTAGTCGGTGCCCATCTCCTCCCGGTCCGGCGACTGCGTGAAGTCGAGGACTTTGATCGTGTCCCCGACGTCGACGCCGGCTTCGACCGCGTCGGGGGTGACGTACAGGCTGCCTTGGCGCCCGTTCGCTTCGACGGTGTAGGTCGTGCAGTCGGCCTGCACCATAGGGTCCGTCTCCCCGGGGTCGCAGTCCGAGGCGTCGACGGCGGTGACAGTGACCTTCGTATCGGTGGTGCCCTCGGCCGTGTTCGTCGTCGGCCCACCGCCGGGCAGCTCCTCGTCCGGTCCTGATGGCCACAGCACGAACAGTCCGGCGATCGTGGCCACGATGAGCGGGATGAGGCAGGCGAGCATGATCAGACGAACCCTCGGCGAGGCCTTCGGTTCGCGATGGGACGTCATATGGATGGAGGTCCTTCAGGCGCGGCTGGCCGTTCTCAGGACTACCTGACGGCGGCCCAG
>NZ_JAJB01000083.1:0-16121 GCF_000583215.1 Brevibacterium sp. VCM10 | reverse complement strand
ACCTCGCGCGAGGTTGCTGGGCCGCCGTCAGGTAGCAATTGGGGGATAGCGTGGGGGTATGCAGAGGATGACACGGGCCGCGGCCCGCAGGACGGCGATCGCGGCGACAGGACTGGACCGACCACGACCGGCCAAGGTCACCGCCCGACACCTCAAGAATGTCTTCGCCACCCTGGGGCTGACCCAGATCGACTCGGTCGCCCGTGTCGTCCGATCCCACTATCTGCCGTATTTCTCCCGCCTGGGCCCCTATCCGCGGGAGACCCTGGACCGGCTCTTCTACACTTCGCCGCGCATGGGCGTCGAGTACTGGGCCCACGCTGCGGCCTTCGTGCCCCCGCAGACGTGGAAGCACTTCGCCCGCGCCCACAGCGAATGGTGGCGCAACGACTTCGGACAGCGCCACCCGGAGACCGGTGAGGAATTCCGAAACCTCCAAGCCCGCGTCCTTGCCGCACTGTCCGCCCGGCCGATGTCGGCGCGGGAAGTCGCCGAGGTGGTCGACCACGATCTGCCGGAGATCCACCGCGGCCATTGGGGTTGGAATCCCAGCCAGGTGAAAGTCGCCCTCGAAGCGCTGTTCGCCGGAGGCATCATCAGCGCCGCCGGACGCAATGACCACTTCGAACGCATCTATGCCCTGACCCGCGATGTCGCACCCGAGCTGCCGCAGCTGCGTCTGACCTACGGGCCTCCGGACGATCCTGCGCTGGGACTGGACCCGAATGCGCAGCTTCCACGCGGAATCTCCGGGGTGGAGAACAATGTCGTCGAACTCACCCGCATCGCGGCACGGGCCCTGGGCATCTCCCGTCCCGAGGACATCGCCGACTACTTTCGGCAGCGGCGTGCACCGACCGACGTCGCCATCAGCGAACTCATCGACTCCGGTGAGCTGCGCGAAGTCGACGTCGAAGGCGTCCCGGCCCTGAAGTGGCACGAGGCTCGGACTCCGCGCACCGTGAACGCTCGCGCCCTGCTGGCGCCGTTCGACCCCTTGGTCTTCTACCGGCCGCGCATCGAATGGCTGTTCGACTTCCACTACCGCATCGAGATCTACACACCAGCGGCCAAACGGATCTACGGCTACTACGTCACGCCGTTCCTCCTCGGCGATCGGCTCGTCGGGCGAGTCGATCTGCACCGGGACCGCGCGGCAGGAATCTTGCGCGCTCACCAGGTGACATGGGAGCCGGGGGAGGAGCACACCGCGGAGCTCGCCGACGAGCTCACGACGATGGCCGCATGGCTGGGCCTGACCGCCGTGGACCTCGAAGGTACTCACCTGCCATTAAGCTAGGGGCTATACAGTCGTTCGAGTCGTTGTCCGGCAGACATGCCGATTAGGAGAAAAGTGGCTAATTTCCTCGAGAAGCTTCTGCGCACAGGTGAAGGCAGAACTCTGAAGAAGCTCCGCCGATACACGGATGCCATCAACCAGCTGTCTGATGAGTTCAGCGAGATGACCGACACCGAACTGCGTGAGGAAACCGGCCGGTTCAAGGAACGCTACAAGGACGGTGAGAGCCTCGACTCTCTGCTGCCCGAAGCCTTCGCCACCGTGCGCGAAGCCTCGGGCCGGACCTTGGGCATGCGACACTTCGACGTTCAGCTCATGGGCGGCGCCGCTCTGCACCTGGGCAACATCGCCGAGATGAAGACCGGTGAGGGCAAGACCCTCGTCGCCACGGCCCCGGCCTACCTCAACGCTCTCACCGGCAATCCGGTCCACATCATCACGGTCAACGACTATCTGGCCACCTATCAGTCAGAGCTGATGGGCCGTGTGTTCCGTTTCCTCGGCATGGAGACCGGCTGCATTCAGGCGAACATGCCTTCGGATCTGCGCCGCAAACAGTACGCTGCCGACATCACCTACGGCACGAACAACGAATTCGGCTTCGACTACCTGCGCGACAACATGGCGTGGTCTGCCGACGAACTGGTCCAGCGCGGACATGCGTTCGCCATCGTCGATGAGGTCGACTCGATCCTCATCGACGAGGCCCGTACCCCGCTCATCATCTCCGGTCCCGCCGAAGGCGATGCGAACCGTTGGTACGGCGAATTCGCCAAGGTCGTCAAGCGCCTGAAGACCGACCGCGACTACGAAGTCGATGAGAAGAAGCGCACCGTCGGTATCCTCGAACCCGGTATCGAACGCGTCGAGGACTATCTGGGCATCGGGAATCTCTACGACGCGGAGAACACCCCGCTCATCAGCTTCCTCAACAACTCCATCCGCGCCAAGGAGCTGTTCAAGAAGGACAAGGACTACGTCGTCCTCGACGGCGAAGTCCTCATCGTCGACGAACACACCGGTCGTGTGCTCAAGGGCCGCCGCTACAACGAGGGCCTGCACCAGGCCATCGAGGCGAAGGAGGGGGTGAAGGTCCAGGCCGAGAACCAGACCCTGGCGACGATCACCCTGCAGAACTTCTTCCGTCTCTACGAGAAGCTCTCCGGAATGACCGGTACGGCCGAGACCGAGGCCGCGGAATTCATGTCGACCTACAAGCTCGGCGTCGTCCCGATTCCGACGAACAAACCGATGCAGCGCGTCGACCAGTCCGACTTCGTCTACAAGAACGAGGTCGCGAAGTTCGCGGCCGTCGTCGACGACATCGTCGAACGCCACGAGACCGGTCAGCCCGTCCTCGTCGGCACGACGAGCGTCGAGAAGAGCGAATACCTGTCGAAGCATCTGGCCAAACGCGGTGTCAAGCATGAAGTCCTCAACGCGAAGAACCACGCCCGTGAGGCCTCGATCGTGGCGATGGCCGGACGCAAGAACGCCGTCACCGTGGCCACGAACATGGCCGGCCGCGGCACCGACATCATGCTCGGCGGCAATGCCGAGTTCCTTGCGGTGGCCGAGATGGAACGACGCGGTCTCGACCCGGCCGAGAACGAGGATCAGTACGAGTCCGAATGGCCGGAGGTGCTCAAGGCCGCCGAGGACAAGGTCAAGGAAGAGGCCGAAGAGGTCGTCGAACTGGGCGGACTCTACGTGCTCGGCACCGAACGCCACGAGTCCCGCCGCATCGACAATCAGCTGCGCGGCCGTTCCGGCCGTCAGGGAGACCCCGGTGAATCCCGGTTCTACCTCTCGCTGACCGATGATCTCATGCGCCTGTTCGGTTCGGGAGCCGCCGAACGGATCATGGCGACGGCGAACGTGCCCGACGATGTGCCGCTGGAATCGAAGATGGTCTCACGTGCCATCCTCTCGGCGCAGTCGCAGATCGAGCAGCGCAATGCCGAACAGCGCAAGAACGTGCTCAAATACGACGATGTGCTCAACCGTCAGCGCACCGTGATCTACGACGAGCGCCGCCGGGTCCTCGACGGGGCCGACCTCGAGGAGCAGGTCGCGAACTTCCGCGAAGAAGTCATCGACGCCTACGTCGCCCAAGCGACGACGGGACCGGTCGAAGACTGGCAGATCGACGAGCTCTTCGACGCCCTCGGAAAGATCTACTCACCGTCGATCTCATCCGACGACCTCGCCGAGGAACTCGGCGGACTCGGCAACCTCACGAAGAACCGTCTCAATCAGGAGATCCAGTCCGACCTCGCCCTGTTCTATTCGCAGCGCGAAGAGGAGCTCGGAGAGGATGCCACCCGCGAACTCGAACGCCGCGTCGTCCTCTCCGTCATCGACAAGCGCTGGCGCGAACACCTCTACGAGATGGACTATCTCAAGAACGGCATCGGGCTGCGCGCCATGGCCCAGAAGGATCCGCTGGTCGAATACCAGCGGGAGGGCTTCGAGATGTTCACCACCATGCAGGACGGGATCAAGGAGGACGTCGTTCGCCTGACCAACACGCTGCAGGTTCAGGTGACGACATCGGCCGGTTCCGACGATGCCGAACCCGAGGTCGAGGTCGACGCCGAGGAGCTGCGTCACACGACTCCGAAGATGCAGCTTTCGGCTCCGTCCGAGACCGGTTCGGCCGCGGTCTCCGAAACCGACGACGACGAGGAACCGGCTGCGGCCAACCGCGCCGAACGTCGTGCGAAGAAGAAGGCCAAGAGCTGACACCGGGCCCTCAGCGGCTCACATCGTCTGCAGCGCAGTCAGCGTCCACCGGGTGGTGAGCAGTTCCAAACGGACTGCCACCGCCCGGACGCGATTTGCGGCGGCGACGATGACCGTGACCTCGGCGATCTCGGGGCTGATCTGGCAGACGTGCGCTGTCCCCGGCTTCACCGTACGAGCGCCGGGCACGGCCGCCCGGTGCGGCGCCACCTCGGCGCGCAGCTGACATCGGTGATCGATCTTCGCCAGCAGCTCCGGTTCGACCCAGCGGGCGATCGTCTCGCTGCGTCTGACCCCGGAGAGGACCTCGAGGCAGGCAACCGCCAACGAGGTGGCCGTGGCCGCGATCCTCGCCCGGTCGTCTGCGATGTCCTGCCCCCGGGTGTGCCTGCCGACCCGGCGAGGGGACTGCGCCGTGGAGCGCGGTGTGACCTGTCGCCGAGGCGGTGCCGAAGCCTGAGGTCGGGTGAGGGTGAGCGGGGCGGTCATGTCCGGATCTCCAATCTCTGACCGGCAATGATGAGGCTCGGATCAGGGCCGATGGTGTCTTCGTTGGCGGTATAGATGTCAGCGACGAGTCGAGGGATCTCTGCAGTTGTGTCGGTCAGGTCCGCAGCGATCGACCACAGGCTCTCGCCGTGGGTCACAATATGCGTGGCGGCTGCCGAATCCGCAGGAACAGAGGAATCGTCTTTCTCGCCCGGCGGTGATGGAGGGCCATCGTCCGGAGGCGGCTCGGCAGGCCAACCGGGGTCGGGGAGGTGTGCGCGATCGGGCGCTCGTCGGTGATCCGGCGATTCGGATTCCTCTGGTGGGTCCTCGACGCCGGACCTCTCCCCACTGTCAGCGGGGGTCGGCGACCGAGTATCCGAGTCGACCGTCGGCCATCCGGGATCGGCAGGGGCGGACGAAGCGTTCGCCGACGATGTGGGTCCGGGCCCAGGGTCTGTGACCTGTGCTGCGTGAGCCGAGTGGACGGCCAGGCCGGCGGACACGATGGCAAGAACGCTCGACGCGAGTATCCGCGGCATCGCCGTGACGACCACTCCCGCCAGTGCTGACCGGACGCGGCCCGACGGGAGAAGGCGCAGCAGCAGCGCCAGCAGCGAGACGATGCCGATCCGCGAGAACAGGATCGCTCCAGTGCCGATGATGACGATGACGACGACATCGCCGGTCGTGCTCGGTGGTGGCAATTGTGTCCACGCGATGAAGAAGGAACCGAGCAGAATCAGCCATGAACCCGCGCATGCAAGCAAGAGATACATCTAGACATCCTCCGTTGGATATTGAACATAATGATGCCGTTAGATGTCATTTGATGTCAATGGATCAACATTAACTACATGACTGTAGTTCGATGAGTCGTCGATTCAAGTCTTGAAAGTGGACTACAGCTGGGGCAAGCTTGGCGACTATGGACGATCGCATCGATGCACTCCTGGCGGATATCGAAGCCGCCGACTCGGCGGCGCAGGCGCATGCCAGGAGGGGCGAATTCGGTGACGAGGTCGCCGGGCAGGCTGCCGAAAGGACTCTGCTCGAGCGGCTGCGTGGATCATTGGGATCGACGGTGCAGGTGACGATGTCCGAACGCGACATCACCGGGGCCGTGTGCTTCCTCGGCCGGGACATCGTCGTCCTCGCCGGGGCCGAGGTCTCCGCAATCGCGTTCAGTGCCGTGTGCGGACTCAGGGTGACCACGCGAGTGCACCGGTTCGAAGCCGGTGGGCTGGAGCGATTGGGGATGGGCTCGGCGCTGCGACGCTGGTCAGAAGCTCATGAAGAGGTGTCGATCGACGTCGCCGGGCGCTCGGGCGGTATTCGCGGACGATGTTCCCTCGTCGCAGCCGACTATGTCGAAATCTCCGGCCGGATCATTCCCTTCGCGGCGATCAGCGCCATCCACGCCCGGACGAACCCCTTCGGATGAGCGGGGCGCAATGCTGATCGGAGTCGAAGCGAGCAGGTCAGTCCTCGATGGAGCCGGTCTTGATCTGGTACTCCGTGCGCTCATACATGCGCTGGATATACGCTTCGATCTCGGACTTCTCGACACGCCACTGGCCGCGCCCGCCGACCTTGATGGCGCGGAGATCGCCGGAACGGACCAGGGCCCGAGCCTGGGCGATCGAGACATTGAGCAGCTCGGCCACATCGGTCAGCGGCAGGAAGCGACTTTCGACGGCCATGAGGTGAATTCTCCCATTCCAGATGTCCATCTGCCACCAGATGTCCATCTGCTTGTTGGTGCATTTTGCCAAAAACCTTGCTTTGGCATCGTTTGATGCTCAATATTAGCACTGAGAAACAGTTTCTGTCAGTGGAAATTCTGCGAATCTGGAGATGCAATGGAGCTCTCGAAACGTATCCGACGCCCCCGCTGGACCGATGCTCGGCTGTTGGTCGGCGCGATGCTCGTCGTCCTGGCGGTCGTCGGCACCTACCTGCTCGTCACCTCGGCGAATTCGACCACCCGGGTCTGGGCGAGCGCACACGCACTCGTGCCCGGTGAGACCCTGAGTCCGGCCGATCTCACCGTGGCAGAGGTCAACCTCGCCGATCTCGGCGAGAGGTACCTGTCTGCCGATGCCGAGCTGCCGGCGAATACGAGCGTGCGCAGCGTCGTCGCGGCAGGAGAGCTGCTGGCCGCCTCGGCGGTGGCGCCTCTGTCCGAGCTCGACGGACGAGTCGTGGCGATCGACATCGCCGGCTCCGTGCCGAGCGTCGTCGACTCGGGCAGCCTCGTCGACGTCTGGGCGCAACCGGAGCAGAACGGGTTCGACGACGACAGAACCCCGCCCGAGCAGATCGTCGATTCCGCTCCAGTCGCTCATATCAGTCGAGACGTCGGCAGCTTCGGGGCCGGTGAGGGTGCGCGCATCGAAGTGTTCGTCGGCTCCGGCGATCTGCCCGGTGTCCTCGCCGCCCTCGACGGGCGCAGTGTGCTCTCCGTCGTCGGTGCCCCGTCCGTTCCCGCAGAAGACGGCGGGCAGTGATGACACAGATCCTGCTGGCCGTCGACTTCGAATACGACCTCATCCTCTTCGAGCTGCTCAGTGAGATCGACGATGTCACGATCGTCGCCCGCCCGGCCGACGAGGTGGAGCTGCTGGCCCACTGTCGCACCGGGGGCGCCGACGTCGTCATCATCGGCCGGTACTTTCCCGGACTCGATGCCGAGGTGGTCGCAGCGATCGCGGCGTCGGGGGTGAAGGTGCTCGGCTTCGGCGATGATGAGCACGCCCTCGCGGACCTCGGCATCACCACCGTCGTCGCAACGGATGCGGATGCACCCACGATGGCCGCCGCTATCGAGGACATCCGCGCCGCCACCGTGGTACCGCCGCGGCCGGCAGCGCCTCCGGGCGCCGTCGGCGGAGCAGGAGTGATCATCACGGTATGGGGGACGGGATCGTCGCCCGGACGCACTCTCACGGCCGTCAATCTTGCCGATCAGGCCTCCCGCCAGGGCAGGCGCAGCGTCATCGTCGATGCCGACACGGTTTCGGGCATGGTCGCGTCCACGCTCGGGCTGACAGAGGAATCCTCTCACCTGGCCAGTCTCTGCCGGTCGCAGACGGACCCGTCGGGACGTGGGCACCAGCATTCGGTCCCGCATGCGGTGATCCGTGAGAACTTCCACGTTGTCACGGGGCTCACACGACCTGAGCGGTGGCCCGAGATCCGCGCCTCCGTCCTGGAGGCGGTGCTGCAGCGCTTGGCCACAGCCTACGAGGTGGTCATCGTCGACATCAGCGATCGGATCGATCCCGATGATGACCTCGCCGATCCCTTCTATGACCGGCACTGCGCCACCCGCGCCGCGCTCGAGGTCGCCGATATCGTCCTCATCCTCGCCGCCGGAGAGCCGATCGGTCTGCAGCGGCTGGTCAAACTCCTCGGCACGCCGCGGGCCGAGTCGGTGCGGGAGAAGATGAGGCTGGTGATCACGAAGGTGCGGGCGGGTGCGGTCGGACATCCTGCGGAGACGCGGATCAGAGAAGTCCTCGACCGCTTCGTCCGCATCACCCCTGACTTCCTGCTCTCGGACGACCGCTCCACCGCAGACGCCGCGATGCTCGCCGGCCATACCCTGCACGAGCAGAACCCCAGATCCGTCCTCGTCGGTGACTTGGCCGCGATGATGGACGAGCTCCTGCCTGGCCGGCGCCGATCCCGCCGATCGCCGGGAGGCCGCGAACGTCGCGGCGCAGGTCGTCGCGGACGCACACAGAAAGCACGGGTGAGCCAGGTGGGCGGACCGCGGGACTAGGATGAGGGGCATGGCCATTCGCTGCTATATTCCCACCACCCTGACCGCGCTGCGTTCGACGCTGACGGATGTCCGCGGCGTCGCCCCCGATGCGCAGGGGCGCAGCCTGCGCGGCGAGGAGTTCGAAGCCGCCGAATTCGATGCCATGTGCATCGCCGCCGCCCTGGCCGCGAACGCGGCATTCGATCCCGCTGGTACCGTCACGGCTGACACCGAATCAACCGCCGAGGCGACTCCCGCCCGCCGTGTGGTCGTGGCCTATGACGCCCCCGAGTCGAGCCCGACCGAACCGCTGACCGACGGCTTCGATCTCATCACCGTCGCCGAGGTCGATATGGCCCGGGCAGCCAGCTTCCACCTCGACGAAGACATCGTCTGGGACGAAGCGGTGCAACGTGGGCAGGAGAGCGGCGCGGGTGCAGCCGAGGACCACCTCGGTGCCTCCGATCTGCTGTGGTATGACGCCTCGGAACTCGAACAGCTGCTCGGCGACGCGAACTGAGTCGGTCGCACCCCGAACGATTCCGAGGTCTCAGGCGATTCCGAGGTCTCAGGCGATTTCGAGGCCTCAGGCGGATTCGAAGCGGTGCAGCCGGTCGCTCAGTCGCTTCTGCAGGATCGGGACCACAGCCTGTTCGATCATCGCCCCGAACATCGGGATCGACGAGCTGATCTCTGCATGTGCGGCCAGCTTCGTGACCGACTCGGCCTCGCGCAGCTCGAGGACCGCATCGATCTCGACGGGAACGCCCGCGGCACGTGCGGTCATGCGGATCTCGGCCTCGTCGCCGAGGACATCCCCGGGAATCATGTACACCTCGACCAGCACGGTGTTCTCCGGAAGCCTGGAGGCCAGTGCCTCCGGCAGCTCGGCCTTGGGCATCGGGGTCCGCACGGTCATCTCGGTGTCGGGGTCCATGTATTCGGCACCGGCCTCGGAGCCGAGCTTCTCCCACACGCCGGGATCGGCGAGTTTGGCCAGGAATGTCGACAGATCAACCGAGTATTCATGATTGAGAGTCAGAGATCGCATAGCTCCAGTTTGCCAGCGAATGAACGGTACACCACCGTATGCGCCTCGGCGTGCCTTTCTCGATATTTGGGCATAGTGTGGGGAATGACGATTCGACGTCGAATCGCATGACGAACGCTCGTTGATCATAGAGGTGAAACAGTGACTCAAGTCTCAATTTCGGACGTTGCAGAAGAGTGGAGGAAGCAGAGGGGGCAATCGGCTCCCGAAAACTTCCTCGAAGCGTACTATCCGCGGTTCGAAACAGGGGCCAACGACCCCGAGGCGTATGCGGCCGCGGCTGCCCGTCATTTCGCGCTCGGCACCGAATACGACGGTCGCTCGCCGGCGATCGCCATCTACAATCCGAGTGTCGACTCGCCGGAGTTCCGCGACAACCACACGGTCATCGCCATCGTGCTCGCCGATATGCCCCATCTCGTGTCCTCGATCGTCAGCGACCTCGCCGCCAACGGCAGAGCGATCCGCCGTGTCCATCACCCGATCATCACGGTCACCGGAACCGGCCCGGGGGAGAAGATCCTCTCTCCCGCCGAGGCTCCCGCGCTCAGCGCGGACACGGCGAGTATTCCGACGGTCTCCGAGGCTTCTGTCGACAGCACGGGCGGTGCCCCGCAGCAGCAGTCCTGGATCCGCCTCGAGATCGACCGCATCTCAGAGGACGACTTCGACGCACTCGAAGAGAGCCTGCGCGGAGTACTGGACTATGTGGCCGCGGCAGCCCGCGACGCCCAGGCGATGGCCGCGAAGGCCAAGGACATCGCCGCCGAGCTGAGTGCACACCCACCGCGTCCGGAACTGGCTTCCGAGGCCGAATCCGCCGCCGCCCTGCTCACCTGGCTCGACGGTCACTTCACCTTCCTCGGCTACCGCGAATACGACTACACCCACGACGCCGAGCACAGCAGCCTCGAACCGATCGAGGACACCTCGATGGGCATCTCGGCCCTGCGCCCCCTCGTGAAGTCACCGCTCAGCCGGGCCGTCGCCGACAAGGCCCTGGAACCGCATGTGCTGGTGCTGACGAAGGCGAACTCTCGCTCCAGGGTCATCCGGTCCTCCTTCATGGACTACATCGGCGTGAAGACCTTCGACGCCGACGGCGAGATCGTCGGCGAACGCCGCTTCGTCGGCGTATTCAAACCCGAGTTCTACAACGACAGCGTCCTCAACATCCCCGTCATCAACCGCAAGGTCGCGAAGATCCTCTCGGCCAGCGGATTCCCCACCGGATCCCATTCGGCCAACGAGCTCCTCGGCGTCCTCGAGAACTACCCCCGCGAAGATCTGCTGCACGAGGACACCGAGGAGATCTATGACGTCGTCATGGAGATCGTCGACATGCAGCAGCGCCGGGAATCGCGTGTGTTCGTCCGCACCGACCCCTACCAGCGCTTCGTCTCGGTCATCCTCTATCTCCCACGCGACCTCTACAACACCGACGCCCGCGTGCGCGTGCAGGAAGTGCTGCGCAGGTTCTACAACGCCGACAGCGTCGACTTCGATGTGCTGCTGAGCGAATCGGCGCTGGCCCGCATCCACTTCGTGGCCCGCGTCGCCCGGGACTCCGAGCTGCCGCAGATCCGCGCCGATGAGGTCGAATCGCGCATCGTCGGAGCCGTGCGCTCCTGGTCAGAGGACGTCCACGCGTTCCTCGTTCCCGCCGAATCCGGCGACACCGGGGCCTCACATGCCCGGGCCGACCTGTGGTCGAAGTCGTTCCCTCCCAGCTACGGCGAACACCACACCCCCGCCGAGGCGGTCGCCGACGTCGGTCGGTTCGAGGCACTCGAGGCCGGTGCCGGTCCGGCGGTGCGCCTCTACCGTCCCGACCAGAACTCCGACGCCTCCGTCCGCCTCGTCCTCTACCGCCGAGACCGGGTCAGCCTGTCCGAGGTCCTGCCCTTCCTCACGGCCTTCGGCGCCGACGTCGTCGACGAACGTCCCCACGAGCTCGACCTCGCGGACGGAACGCATCGGTACATCTACGACTTCGGGCTCAGCTTCTCCGAAGAGCTGGCCGATGACGACTACGACCGCATCGCCGAGGCCTTCATGGCCGGCTGGGAGGGCAAGAAGGAAGCGGGAGTCTTCGACCGCCTCGTCGTCGCCGGACTCTCCTGGCAGCATGTGACGATCATCCGCGCACTGGGCAAATACCTGCGCCAGGCCGGCTTCACCTACTCCGACGCCTACGTCGGTGAGGTCTACAGCGACAATCCGCAGATCTCGAAGCTGCTCGTCGACTACTTCTCCGCGAAGTTCGATCCGGACGTCGACGACGCCGGACGCGAAACGGCGATGGCCGAGCTCGACGACTCCATCGAGTCCGCGCTCAGCGAGGTCGCCAGCCTCGACGCCGACCGAGTGCTGCGCTCCTCGCTCGAGCTGCTGCGGGCGACCCTGCGCACGAACTACTACATCGACGAATCCGGTGCTCTGCCGACGGCGCTGGTGCTCAAGATCCGGCCCGACGAACTCAGCTTCGTGCCGAAGCCGAAGCCGGCGCTGGAGATGTGGGTGTACTCCCCGCAGGTCGAAGGCGTGCACCTGCGCTTCGGCACCGTCGCGCGCGGCGGACTGCGCTGGTCGGATCGTCGCGACGACTTCCGCACCGAGGTGCTCGGCCTCGTCAAGGCGCAGATGGTCAAGAACGCCCTCATCGTGCCCACCGGCGCCAAGGGCGGGTTCTTCCCCAAACAGCTGCCGCCGATGAGCGATCGGGACGCCTGGATGGCTGCCGGTCAGGCCGCCTACGAGGTGTTCATCGAAAGCATGCTCGAGGTCGCGGACAACCTCACCTACGGCACCGACGACTCCAGCGTCGTCGTCCACCCCGACCGCGTCGTCCGCCACGACGGTGACGACTACTACCTCGTCGTCGCCGCGGACAAAGGCACGGCACGGTTCTCCGATGTGGCCAACGCGATCGCCGAACGCCGCGGATTCTGGCTCGGCGACGCCTTCGCCTCGGGAGGATCGGTCGGCTACGACCACAAGGCGATGGCCATCACCTCCCGCGGTGCGTGGAAGTCCGTCGAACGCCACTTCCGCGAACTCGGCCTCAACACCGCCGCCGAGGACTTCACGGTCGTGGGCATCGGGGATATGAGCGGCGACGTCTTCGGCAACGGAATGCTGCGCAGCGATCACATCCGCCTGGTCGCGGCCTTTGACCACCGGGACATCTTCCTCGATCCGCACCCCGACGCCGCGCGCAGCTTCGTCGAGCGCCAGCGTCTGTTCGACCTGCCGCGCTCGAGCTGGCAGGACTACGACCGGGAGCTCATCTCCGCAGGCGGCGGAGTCTTCTCCCGGGCGGCGAAGTCGATCGACCTCAGCAGTGAGGCCGCCTCGGTGCTCGGGGTCGAACCCGGAAAGCGCAGCCCGGCTGATCTCATGTCCGAGATCCTGAGGGCACCCGTCGATCTCGTCTACAACGGCGGAATCGGCACCTATATCAAGGCCTCGACGGAGAGTCACGCCGATGTCGGCGACAAGTCCAATGACGCGATCCGGATCGACGGCGCCGAGGTGCGGGCTCGCGTAATCGGCGAGGGCGGCAACCTCGGTGTGACCCAGTTGGGGCGTGTCGAGGCTGCGCTGGGCGGCGTCGAGGTCAACACCGATGCCGTCGACAACTCTGCCGGAGTCGACAGCTCCGACCATGAGGTCAACATCAAGCTGCTGCTGCGCACGCTCGTGCACAAGGGGGCCTTCGCCGCCGAGGAGCGGGAACAGGTGCTGCACTCGTTCACCGACCAGGTCGCCGACCGCGTGCTGGCGAACAACTATTCGCAGAACGTCGTCCTCGGCGAGGCGCGGGCCCAGACCGAATCGATGTCGGGCACGTACGGTCGGATGCTGAACTACCTGGAGAAGAACGCCGACCTCGATCGTGCGGTCGAGTTCCTGCCGAACGCCGAGGAACTCGCCAAACGCGAATTCAGCTCCTACGTCTCACCCGAACTCGCGGTGCTCCTGGCCTATGTGAAGATGCACGCCGCCGATGAGGTCCTTGCGAGCACCGTGCCGGACGAGACGTGGATGCGTCGGGAACTCGTGTCCTACTTCCCGGAGGCCCTGCAGGAGAAGTACGGTGAGCTCATCCCCGAACACCCGCTGCACCGGGAGATCGCGACGGCGAAGCTCGTCAACCGGCTCGTCGACCGCGGCGGACTGACCTACATCTACCGGATGCTGGAAGAGACCCCGGCTTCGGTGCCGCAGATCGCACGCGTGTTCGTCGTGGTCTCCGAGATCTTCGGTCTCGACGACTTCTTCGACGCGGTGTGCGCGCTCGACAATCAGGTGCCGACCGAGGTGCAGGTGAAGCTCCAGCACGACTATGTGCGGCTGCTCGATCGGTCGTCGCGTTGGCTCGTGCAGCAGGCACCGGACAGTCTCGACGTCGATTCCGGCATCGAGATGTACGGCAAGGTCGTCGAGGCTCTGCGCTCCAGGGTTCCGGAACTCGTCGACGGCTACGATGCCGAGACCATGCGGGCGAAGGCCCTGAGCTACATCGACGAAGGTGTGCCGAGCGAACTCGCCTGGCGCTCGGCTGCTCTCCTCGACGAGTTCGTGCTGCTCGACATCACCCAGCTGGCTGCCCGGGCGAACGAATCCGCCGAGGATGTCGCCGAGGTCTACTACGCCGTGAACGAACGCTTCTCCGGTTCGCAGATCCTGACCCTCATCGGTGAGCTCGACCGCAGCGATCGGTGGTCGGCTCTGGCCCGCGGATCGATGCGTGACGACTACTACGCCGCGATCCTGTCGGTGACCGGAACGGTCTTGGCCGCCACGGATTCGCCGATCGCGGGAACCCCGGACGAGCGGGCGAAGCAGCGGCTGGCGGAATGGCTCGAACGCAACGAGACGGTCGTCGGCCGGGTGCTGGAGACGACGGAGACGATCCTCGGACTCGACACGGTCACGCAGGCACCGCTGTCGGTGCTGCTGCGCTCCCTGCGGTCGATGGTCCGCTCCTCGGCGTGGGAGAGCGAACACAACGGCTGACGCTGGTTCCGGTCGCGGCCGACCCCACGGTCGGCCGCGACCGGCGTGTCGGTCGTCGTCCGGACGGCACGGCCTCGGCGCGTGAGAACGCAGACCGATTCAGTGGTAGCGTCTGAACATCGACATCTCAGCAGATCCGCGGTTCTCCCGGGTCTGCTGATCTCACCTGGGAGGAACGTATCGTGCTCAACGAACTGCTGGCGGCCGAGGGCCTCACGGATGAGTCGGACGTCGAACACATCCATCTGCTCGTCGGGGACTGGCAGCTGCTGGCCGACCTCTCCTTCGCCGACCTCGTGCTGTGGGTGCCGTCGCCCAACGGCGCCTATACGGTGTTGGCCCATGCGCGATCGACGACCGGAGCGACACTGTTCAATCGGGACCTCATCGGAGCGCGAGCGACCGGTCTCGAGAAGGAGCTGCTCGACCGGGCCAGCAGCACCCGCAGCTATGTCACCCACGTCGCGGCAGCCCGAGAGATGGGAATCAGCGCCGGATCCTCCGACGTCGATATCCTCGCCGAGGCGGTGCCGATCATCCGTGACGGTGAGGCCATGGCGCTCGTCGTCCGGTACTCCGAAGAGGTCCGGCGCAGAGGTTCGTCCCGGTTGGAGAAGTACTACCGGGAAACGGCGATGGCCCTGATGCGGATGATCGTGCAGGGAACGTTCCCCGACCGCGACGCCCCGTCCGGAGCTCGGCACGGCGAACCTCGAGTCGGTGACGGCATCTTCATCCTCGACCGCGATTCGCATGTGCAGTACGCGTCCCCGAACGCCGTATCGCTGATGCACCGGCTCGGCTACGGAGGAGAGATCGAAGGCAGCTACCTCTCGGCAGTGGTCTCGAACCTCAGCGCAGATCTGCGGCAGGTCGACGAGACCCTCCCGCTGGTGCTCACCGGACGGGCCCCGTGGCGGACCGAACTCGAAGTCGGGCGCACAAGTGTGTCCCTGCGCGCGATTCCCCTCACGGATGAGGGGGAGCGCACCGGTGCCATCGTGCTGGCCCGTGACGTCTCCGAGATCCGACGCCGCAAACGGGAGCTGCTCTCGCGCGACGCGATGATCAAGGAGATGCACCACAGGGTGAAGAACAATCTGCAGACCGTCTCCGCACTGCTGCGGCTGCAGACCCGTCGGATCGACAGCCCCGAGGCCAAAGGCGCGCTGACCGAGGCGATGCGCCGCGTCTCGATCATCGCCGTGGTCCATGACGTGCTCAGCCAAGGCGTCGAATCCGAAGTGGACTTCGACGAAGTCGTCGACAAGGGGCTGCGTCTGACGCCCGAGCTGACCAGCCCGCTCGTGCACATCGAACTGAAACGCCGCGGAAGCTTCGGCACCATCTCCTCAGCCGATGCCACCTCCTTGGCCCTGGCCATCACGGAGCTGATCACGAACGCGATCGAACACGGATTCCCCACCGAGAACCTCGAGGGCCTGGAACCGGGGGAGACGCTCAACGGCCACGTGTGGGTGACTCCTGAGCGCAACGGCGACCATCTGAGGGTGACGATCGCCGATGACGGCATCGGGCTGGGGGAGACGCAGAACCCGGGCAACGGTCTGGGTACGCAGATCGTGCGCACCCTGGTCTCCGCCGATCTGGCCGGATCGATCCAATGGGAGGCACGCGAAGGCGGCGGAACCGTCGCCGTCCTCGATGTGCCGCTGCGCCCGGACTCCTACGACTGAGCCGCACACGACTGACTGAGCCGCACACGACTGAGTCCCTTGTCTCGA
>NZ_JAJB01000082.1:0-5910 GCF_000583215.1 Brevibacterium sp. VCM10 | reverse complement strand
GCCGTCAGGTAGTAATCAGGGGCGGGTGTTGGTGGTGCCCTCTGCTTCTAAGAGCGCAGTGTCCATGCCGAAGTAGTCGACCAACGCAACCGCCAGGCCATCGTCGGCGACCGAATCGGTGACCACGCTCGCGAGCACCTTGAGTTCGTCCTTCGACTGGCCCATGACGATTCCGTGGTCGACCCATTCGATCATCTCGAGGTCGTTGAGTCCGTCTCCGGCGCCCACGGTGTGCGCATGCTCGATCCCAAGCTCGTCGGCCACGATCTCCAGCCCGCTGGCCTTCGAGACCCCGTCGGGGGCGATGTCGAGCCAGTTGCTCCAGCCGACCGAGTAGCTGACCTCATGCAGTCCGAGCGAGTCCACTGCGGCCGCGAAGTCCTCGGCGGTGCCGTTGACCTCGCGCATGACGATGCGGGTGGCCCGCTTGGTCAGCAGCTCGTCGAAGTCGACGATGTCGAGCGTGTCGGACTCGGCGAGCTCACCGACCGGGAACGCTCCGGACGCCCACCGGTGCAGGTCCGGATCCTCGACGAGGAACAGCGCCGTCGGCAGCGCCGCGTGCATCTGCTCGAGCGCATCCTTCGGGTCGAAGGACACCACATGGTGCATCTCCCACCCCAACGGCAGCTCCGGGTCGAGGCGGACGACGACGGACCCGTTCGAGCACACGACGAATCCGTGCTTGAGATCGAGCGCGTGGACGACCTCGAGCGCGCCCGGCAGGGCACGGCCGGTGGAGATCACAAGGTGGTGGCCCTCCTCGGCGAGCCGATCGAGCACCTGCTTCACCGACTCCGACAGGGATCCGTCGTATCCGACGATAGTGCCGTCGACATCGAGTGCGATGAGGTGCGGGGTCAATGTGTCTCCCAACGTATGCGTGATTTCTCTTGTCGTCGTTCCTACCGGCGCCGAGGCGACCGAACCCAACCGAGAATCGCCGGGTTCCGCCGAACGGTCAGTCCCCCGCGTCCCGGCACAGCCTCAGTAGCGCGGTCCCTCCGGGCCCTGAGCGATCATCCCGCCGAGGTAGGGCCGCAGTGCCTCGGGCACCGTGACCGAGCCGTCTGCCTGCTGGTGGTTTTCGAGGATCGGCACCAGCCAGCGGGTGTTGGCCATGGTTCCGTTGAGGGTGGCGACCGGGCGGGTCGAACCGTCACGGCGTTCGCGGATCTGCAGGCGGCGGGCCTGGAAAGTCGTGCAGTTCGACGTCGAGGTCAGCTCACGGTAGGTGCCCTGAGTCGGCACCCAGGCTTCGCAGTCGAACTTGCGGGCGGCGGAATCGCCGAGGTCACCGGCAGCGGTGTCGATGACCCGGTAGGGCAGTTCGCACAGTCCGAGCATCTTCTCCTGCAGGGACAGCATCCGCTCGTGTTCGGCTTCGGCGTCCTCGACCGGGACGTAGGCGAACATCTCAACTTTCTGGAACTGGTGGACGCGGATGATTCCGCGGGTGTCCTTGCCGTAGGAGCCGGCCTCGCGGCGGTAGCAGGAGGAGATACCGGCGTAGCGCAGCGGACCGTCGGTCAGGTCGATGATTTCGTCCATGTGGTAGCCGGCCAGGGGCACCTCGGAGGTGCCGACGAGGAACAGGTCGTCGGCTTCGAGACGGTAGACCTCGTCGGCGTGCTCACCGAGGAACCCGGTGCCGCGCATGACCTCGGGGCGGACCAGGGTCGGCGTGATGGTCGGGTTGAACCCGGCCTCCTCGGCGACATCGCGCGCAAGATTGAGCAGAGCCATCTCCAGCTTCGCGCCGAAGCCGGTGAGGTAGTGGAAACGCGATCCGGAGACCTTCGTTCCCCGCTGAGTGTCGATGGCCCCCAGCTTCTCACCGATCTCGAGGTGGTCGAGCGGTTCGAAGCCGTCCGGGGTGAAATCACGGGGAACGCCCACGGTCTTGAGCGTCACGAAGTTCTCTTCCCCGCCGGCGGGGATGCCGTCGATGATGAGGTTCGGGACCTTCGACACGAGCTGGTCGAAGGCGAACGTGGCTTCTTCCGACTCGGCTGACAGCGACTTCACGGTCTCGGACTTCGCCTTGCCTTCGGCGATGAGTGCCGGTTTGTCCTCCTTCGACGCCTTCGCGATCTGGGAGGAGAAGGACTTCTGATCCGCACGTGCGTCTTCGAACGCGGTGATGGCCGCACGACGAGCGGAATCGGCGGCGATGACCTCGTCGATGAGCTCGACGGATGCCCCGCGAGCTTCCTGCGATGCCTTGAACAGGGCCGGGTTATCTCTGAGAAGCGCTAGATCGATCACCCTCTCAGCTTAACGGGCCGGGCCTGTTTTCGATATTCGGCACTCAGCTCGCATTTGAGTTCCGCACTGTACATTTGGGCCATGACCATCGAGTTGGATCCCCTGATGACCTGGGTCATCATCGTCGGCGCACTCGCTGTGCTCGCTGCCGTGTTCCTCATCGGCCGTCTCACCGGCGTGCGACGCACGCTCAGCACGATGAGACGCTACGCCCACCCGGCGAACCTCTCCGACGAGGTGGTCGATGACGCCGCCCGGTACCGTGCCGCGCTCATCGTCAATCCCACGAAGACCGATGTGCACAACCTGGCCTCCACCGCCGAGGCGATCTGCCGATTCGAGGGATGGAACCCTCCGCTCGTGCTCGAGACCACCCCTGAGGACACCGGCGAAGGGGCCGCGGTCCGCGCCCTCGACGAGGGGGTCGACGTCGTCATCGCCGCCGGCGGGGACGGCACCATCCGCGCTGTCGCCTCGGCGTTGGCAGGGACATCGACCCCGATGGGGATCGTGCCGTTGGGGACCGGGAATCTGCTCGCCCGCAATATCGACCTCGTCCTCGACAAGACGGAGTGGGCTCTGCGGATCGCCCTGTGGGGGCGCAACCGCGAGATCGACGTCGGGAAGGCGAAGACCGACCCGGACGGCGACACCCACGTATTCACCGTGATGACCGGACTCGGCTTCGACGCCGCGGTCATGGCCGACACCAGCGACGATCTCAAGGCCCGCCTCGGATGGCTCGCCTATGTCGAAGCGGGATCACGGAAGCTCACCGGCAAACCCAGTCATGTCAAGGTCACGTTCGACGACGAATATCGGATCTCGGCGCGGGTGCGTTCGGTCCTCGGCGGCAATTGCGGGAAGCTGCAGGGCGGCATCCAACTGCTGCCGCAGGCGGTCATCGACGACGGCATGCTCGACGTGCTCATCGTCAGCCCGAAGAACCTCGGTCAGTGGGTCGGCGTGCTTGCATCGATCGCCGGCCGTCGGGCCTCGCGCGGGCTGCACACGAACATCCGGAAGTGCCGCAAGGTCGTCATCGAAGCCGGTGACGACGTTGATATCCAGCTCGACGGGGATCCGCTGGGTCAGTCGTCGTACCTCGAGATGGAGGTCGCCCCCGCGGCCCTGACCGTCCGTGTGCCGACCGTCGAGCAGCGCAAGCAGATCCGCGCCGAGGCGTGGCCGGTCTAGGGCGGAACCGCTGAGTCGGCGCGGGCGACGATTCCCCTCGCCGAGGCAGCCCCGACAGTCATTCCTTTACCGACCAGTAGGTCACGAAACGGTAAAAGGAATTCACCTAAGCGTTACAGCAATTACACCTGAACAAAACGTACAGAAATAGTTTGGAAAACCCTCAGAACCTAGGATGAGTGCCGTATCACACCCCTCGCCACAGAGATTGAAGGCACACCCATGAAGAAGATCATCCTTGCGCCGGCAGTCGCGCTCGCATTCACCGGGCTTGTCGCGAGCCCGGTCGCCGCCGCGGAATCGACGTCCGCTCAGTCGGCATCCACGCAGACTGCCGAGCAGAAGAAGGCCGAAGCCGACAAGGCCAAAGCCAAGAAGAAGGAAGAGGCCAAGAAGGCCGCGGCTGAGAAGGCTGAAGCCGAGAAGAAGGCAGCGGCAGAGAAGGCGGCCGCTGAAAAGAAGGCCAAGGAAAAGGCTGAGGCAGCCAAGAAGGCCGCCGCTGAGAAGAAGGCGGACGAAAAGAAGAAGGCCGCTGAGGACAAGGCGGACAAGAAGGACGACGCCGAGAAGCCGCCGAAGAAGGTCGACCCGAAGCCCGCTCCTGCCCCCAAGGACGAGGACAAAGACGCCAAGGACGACGACAAGTCCGAGGACGAGGCCAACCCGATCAACGCCTCGGTGCAGGTGACCTCGGGTGAGGTCACGGCCGAAGAGCTCGCCGAGGAAGGCGTGACCGTCAAGGTCACCGGCCTGGAGAAGGGCGACAAGGTCGCCGCTAAGTCCGGCCTGACCGGCCCGACCACGACCGCTCAAGGTTCGTCCGCGACTCTGAAGCTGCGGTCTGCCAAAGACGCAGAGTCGCTCACATCCGGCAAGCAGAGCCTCGCCGTCCAGGTGCAACGCACGAACGCTCCGACAGCAACGGAATCGACCTCATTCTCTTACACGCCGTACGCTGCTCCTGATGTCAATCCGACAGTCTCGCTCAACGCCGATGAGTTCACACAGAGCGAGTTCGACAAGAACGGCGTCGAGGTCACAGGCGAGGGCTTCACCCCCGGTGGCAAGGTCACCGTCGTCGGCGGCAACGAAACGTCGCCGTTCGCAACCCAGGAAGTCGAAGCCGACGACGAAGGAAAGGTCTCCGCAACCCTGAAGTTCGAGGGCGACGGCGAACTCCCGGCCGGCGACTACTCGGCCTGGGGTGTCGACCAGGAGTCCGAGACCAACTCCCCGGCTCAGGACTTCACCATCACCGAAGACTCGGAGATCGACCCGACCGTCAAGGTTGCTTCGAAGACGATCTCCCTCGAGGACTTCAAGAAGGACGGACTGAAGTTCAGCGGAACCGGCTTCTCTCCGGATGGGACCGTCAGCGTCAAGGGCGAAGCCGTCTCGGCCCAGCGTGCCGCAGCCACTCAGGCCGATGAACTTCGTGCCGACGAGGACGGCAATGTCGAGGGCGCCGTGATCGCACCCGAGTCAATCGAAGCAGGCAAGTACTCACTGACCTTCGTCGACGACGAGTCCGGCGAAGAGTCCGATGCCGTCGAGATCACTGTGACCGAGGACGATGCCGTCGATCCGATCGACGCCTCGCTCAAGGTCGATCCCAAGGAGATCACCGCCGAGGATCTCGCCAACAAGGACAAGGGCGTGACCGTCACCGTTTCCGGTGTGAAGAAGGGCGACACGATCACCGACTCGCTCACTGGCAAGAGCGAGACCGCCGATGCCGATGGCGACTACAAGCTCCACCTCTGGTACGAGGGCAACCCCGACAACCTCGAGGTCGGCAAGGTTCCGTTCACCGTCACCATCGACCGCGAAGGCACCGAGTCGGAGACTCTCAATGGCAACATCAACGTCGTCGGCGACGACGATGGTGAGACCGAGGCTCCCGCCGAGGCAACTTTCACAGTCTCGCCGAAGACGATCGAGGCCGCGGACTTCGCCAACGACAAGAAGGGCGTCACCCTCGCTGTCGAGAACTGCGAACCGGGCGCAGATGTCCACTTCGAGGTCAACCCGAAGGGCATCAACGTCACGGCCTACGAGAACACCGTCAAAGCCGATGACGAAGGCAATGCCTCCGTCAACGTCTTCGGCACCTCCTCGAACGCCTCGGCCTACGTCGGCGCTTACACCGCGACTGCAACCTGCGGCGATGACACCATGAAGGACTCCTTCAAGGTCACCGAAGGCGCCAACGGCGGCGGGTCGGACGGCGGCGACAACGGGAACGCCGGAAACGGTGGAGACGACGGCAGCCAGCTGCCGCGCACCGGTGCCGACCTCGGCGGACTGACGACGGGCGCCCTGCTCCTCCTCGTCGGTGGTGCCGCGATCGCGCTGACCGGCCGCAAGAACAAATTCGGACAGACTCCGACGAGCTTCTGATCCGAGACAGGCAGTCAGCCTAGAACGACAGGCAGAGGGGCGGCT
>NZ_JAJB01000081.1:0-898 GCF_000583215.1 Brevibacterium sp. VCM10 | reverse complement strand
GCGGCGGCCGCCTCGGCGCGTCGGGAATAGACTTCGGCCAACTCTCGGAGCTCGCTCAGCTCATCCTCGGTGCGTCTGCGCGCAGCGGTCGCGGCCAGAGAATTCTGGAAGACGGCGCGGGCATCGAGGAGGTTGCGACGTTCGGCGTGGAATTCGTCGATCCTGCCGGCCATGGGGGCCAGCGCCTCGGGGCGGGCGGTCTTGACAAACGTCCCTCCCCCGCGGCCGCGGCGGCGTTCGACGACACCGAGACGCTCCAACCGCAGCAGGGCAGCGCGCACGCTCGAGCGGGAGACCTGCAGATCCGCGGCCAGGGCCCGCTCTCCCGGCAGCAGTGTGCCTTCCGGCAGCGCTCCCACGGCGATGCCGGAGAGGATGTGGTCGGCGATCTGCTGCGGTGCGCTCGTCAGGCTCACCACTTCGCCCAGGCCTGCGAACTCGTGGCCCGCCGATGTCGTGTCGTCGCTCAATCTGCCTCCCGTCTCCTTGGCACGGCTGCTTCCGATTCTAGACTCCACGCGCCCTTCGCACCCTCATCGACAGGCGGGCGGCCGGCGGGACAAAGCCGCGTTTCCAGCATAGGATCGACACCATCATGACTGTTCACACTCGCCTGCTCACGCCCGGCACCGTCTCGCCCGAACGCGGTGTGCCGAAGAACATCCCCCGTCCGGAGTACGTCGGTCGCGCCGACGCCGACGAAGGCCGGGGAAACAATTTCTACAGCCCCGAGGAGGTCGAGGCGGTGCGGGCGGCCGGTCGGATCGCGGCCAACGCCCTGGCCGCGGTCGGCGAAATGATCGTCCCCGGCATCACCACCGATGACATCGACCGGGTCGCGCACGAGTTCATGTGCGATCATGGAGCGTACCCGTCGACTCTGGGCTATCGCGGTTTC
>NZ_JAJB01000080.1:0-15549 GCF_000583215.1 Brevibacterium sp. VCM10 | reverse complement strand
AGCCGCCCCTCTGCCTGTCGCGCAGCCCGCGAGATATCGGCGGCTCGGATGAATGCAGAATGAACTCTGCGCCAGAACCGAACTCAGAGCTGAACAAAACGACCACAACTATGCGTGTGGTGAATGTTGCATTACTGTTACATTCGTAATACTTCACACCCAGCTGCAATTTTCTAAGGAAATACATGAAGAAGCTCGCCCTCGCACCCGCGGTGGCCATCGCCATCACCGGCCTGGCCGCATCCCCAGTCATCGCTGCCCCTAACTCGGGCAGCTACTCACACACTGTCGTCAAGAACTCCGGCGACGCCCAGGAGAGCACTCCGTCTGAGTCACCTGAGGCTGATGCGCAGGCTATCGAGGCGAAGGTGACGACCTCCCCCAAGGAAATCACCGCCGACGATCTCGCCAACAAGGATAAGGGGATCGTCGTCACGATCACCGACCTTGAGGCCGGAGACAAGATCTCGGATTCGCTCACTGGCGAAGCCGGAACTGCTGAAGGCGATACCTTCCAATACAACATCTACTCCACTCAGCCCGCCGAGGACATCGAGAACGGTACGGTTGACTTCTCCGTCACGATCACTCGCGACGGCGAAGAACGCACTTATGACGGGTTGAGCTTCTCCGTCGTCGACGACACAGACGAGCCCGAGGCCCCCGAGGTCGATCCCAAGGTCTCGCTCAACGCCGATGAGTTCACACAGAGCGAGTTCGCGGACAACGGCATCAAGGTCACAGGCGAGGGCTTCACCCCGAACGGCACGGTCACCGTCGTCGGCGGCAACGAAACGTCGCCGTTTGCGACCCAGGAAGTCGAAGCCGACGACGAAGGAAAGGTCTCCGCAACCCTGAAGTTCGAGGGCGACGGCGAACTCCCAGCCGGCGACTACTCGGTCTGGGGTGTCGACCAGGAGTCCGAGACCAACTCCCCGGCTCAGGACTTCACCATCACCGAAGACGAGACCGAAGCCCCCTCCACTCCTGCTGAAGAAGCCAAGCTGACCGTCTCCCCCGAGTCGATCACTCCTGCTGACTTCGTCAAGGAAGACAAGGGCGTCACCCTTGCCGTCGAGAACTGCGAGCCCGGTGAAGACGTCCGCTTCCTCGTCAACCCGAAGGGCGAGTCGAGCGTCACCGCTTTCGACAAGACCGTCCAGGCTGACGACGAAGGCAAGGCCAACGTCAACGTCTACGGCACCAGCGCCTCCAACGCCTCGGCCTACATCGGCGATTACGACGTCACCGTCACCTGCGGCGATGACGAACTGACCGGTGACTTCTCGGTCGAGGACGACCCGAACGCCGGTGGCGGCGACGGCGATGAAGACGGCAACGACGATGGCGACAACGGAGATGCCGGCAACGGCGGGGACCTGCCTCGCACCGGTACCGAGCTGACCGGTCTCGTCGGCGGCGCCGGCCTCCTCCTCATCGGTGGAGTCGCAGTTGCCATGACCATGCGCCGCAAGAAGGTCGCCCAGGATCCCGCTGAGATCTGATAGCGAGCGACCTGAGCTCGCCCGGGCTCGATTGAGCTGGGCGTGAGACGACGAAGGGCGCGAACCCGATCGGGTTCGCGCCCTTCGTCGTCTCAGCGATGCCGGTCAGAAGACAGCTCATTCCATGCGGTCGTACCTCGAGCGCAGGGCGAGGAAGACTCCGTAGAGGACCAGGCCGAGACCCACAGCCAACAGCAGATACGGCCCGAACGGCTGATCGCGCATGCCCTTGAGCGCACCGTCGATTCCGGTGAACTCCTCCGGATCACCGGTCGCCGCGGACACCACGATGAGGATGCCCACCGACAGCAGCGTCGCGCCCTTGCCCAGATACCCGACGATGCCTGTGAAGCCGACGAGGAAGCGAGTGAACGCGCTGCGCGGCCGACGCAGCTCGTCTTTCCACTTCCGCCGCAGACCGTTGACACAGAATACGATGCCGATGATCGCAATCACGGCGCCGACGGCCATGAGGATATAAAGTCCACCCGGCGCCTTCGCCACCGTCGTCGAGGCCTGTGAACTCGACTTACCCGAATCCGCTCCTCCGCCGAAGACGAATTGGGAGAAGGTGGCCGCCACGACTACATAGGCGATGGCAGAACCGACCGTCGTGAAGAAGTCGGTCCACTGTTTCCTCCCCTGCTTCTCCTGCGGATCCCGAGTACCAGCGCCACGCAGCGATGCTGAGCCGAAGAACGCGTTGACCAGGCACCACAATGCCATCAACGCACAGCCGAGGAAGCAGACGATGATGAGCACCATGCCGAAGGGCTGCGCAGCGATCTGACCGACAGCTCCTGTCTGGTCGGCTTCGCCGCCGCCCTGCCCCAGCCCGATCGTCACAGCGGTCGCGCCGAGGATGGCGTGGACCAATCCATTGGCGATGAATCCCGCTCGGGCCATCCGCTCGAACCAGCGGCTGTCTGCGGCTTCCTGAGCCGCCGAATCAGCGCTGTCGGCGACCTGTCGAACCTTCTCTTTCTCGTCCACAGAGTCAGTGTCGCACAACACGTGTACTTTTCTGCGCCGCAATGAACTGGATTCGTCGAACAACGCGAAAAGGCGGAGTGCGCACCGAAAGTTCGGTTCGCACTCCGCCTCAGATCCGATCACTCTGACTCTGACCGGCGACTGCCGACTCAGCCGCGCCGGTACCGGTTGTACAGCACCAGCGCCCCAGGTTCGGGACGCCCCTGCGGGCGACGTCCCCTCGAGATCGAGACGACGTCTCCGCCCACAGTGCCGGCCGCAAAGACACGTGCATCGCGTTCCTGCGCCGACCGGCGTGCCCGAACCTCGTCCTCGAGCTCCTCATTGCGGTTCTTGAGCGCGTCGACCTGATTCTGCAGGTCGATGATCTTCTTGATCCCGACGAGGTTGACTCCCTCGTCCTGCGACAGCTGCTGGATCAGTCGCAACTTGGCGATGTCTTTCCCGGAATAACGCCGACCCCGGCCCGCAGTGCGTTCCGGAGAGACGAGACCCAGTCGGTCATACTGCCGCAGCGTCTGCGGGTGCATGCCCGCCAGATCCGCGGCCACCGAGATGACATACACCGCCGCACTCGATGAAATGTGCATTGTGATTCACCACCTCAGCTGGCCTTGGCTTTGTCCAGCAAGCCGGCGCGTGGGTCCTCACCTTCGGTGGCGGCCTTGAAGGACTCGACCGCTTGTTTGGCTTCCTTGGACAGATTCTTCGGCACCACGATCTGGACTGTCGCCAGCAGATCGCCGGAGCCCTTCTTCGTCTTCACACCTTTGCCCCGCACGCGCAGGGTCCGTCCCGAGGGTGTCCCCGGTGCGACCTTGACCTTGACGGGCATTCCGCCCAGGGTCGGCACCTTGACCTCAGCGCCGAGGGCCGCCTCGTCGAAGCTGATCGGCAGATCCATCCGCAGGTTGTCACCATCGCGGGTGAAAACCGGGTGCGGGCTCACGTGCACGGTGAGGATGACGTCACCGGGCTCGCCGCCGTTGGGGCTGGTCTTGCCCTTGCCGGCCAGGCGGATCTTCTGTCCGTCCTTGACCCCGATCGGGGTGCGCACGGTCAGCGGCTTACCGCCGGGCATGTTCAGCTTCACCGAGGCGCCGTCGATGGCTTCGGTGAACGACAGCGTCGTGCTCGACTTGATGTCGCCGCCCTTGACCGGAGGCTGGTAGCCGCCGTATCCGCCGCCACCGCCGAAACCTCCACCGAACCCGCCGAGCAGATCCGCCAGGTCCGGGGGAACGTCTCCCCCACCGCCGTAGGTCGTGCGGGTCCGGGTCCGTCCGCCGCCTCCGAAGAGGTCGGAGAACACGTCGTCGAATCCGCCGCCGGCGGCCCCGCCGGGCCCACCGGAACCGGCGCTGAACCGCGCGCCGCCGCCCATGGCGCGGACCTGATCGTACTGAGCCCGGGATTCCTTGTCGGAGAGCACCTGGTGGGCCTGGCCGATCTCCTTGAATTTCTCCTCGGCGTTCTCATCCCCGGGATTGGCGTCCGGGTGGTACTTGCGCGCGAGCTTGCGATAAGCCTTCTTGATCTCGGTATCGGAAGCATCCTTGGAGACGCCGAGGGTTTTGTAGAAGTCCTTGTCGAACCAATCATTCTGAGGTCCGGTATTCACCTGGCACCTCCTTTCCTTCCAATCAATCCTGTCATCACGGTATTCACTTGTCCTCTCACAATCCGCAGCCCCGGGGCACTGCCCCGAAGATCCGGACCGCCGCCGAGGCGGTTGCCTGCCCCCGTACGTCGGTGAACCGGCGTACGGGGCGGACGGCCGCCTCGGCGATCGTCGTCGTTCAGTCCTCCGGCTGCTGGACACCGACACGGGCGGCGCGGATGATGCGCTCCCCGATTCGGTAGCCCGGCTGCATGACCAGGAAGAGCGTCGGATTCTCGACCTCATCCGACGGCTGCTGCATGAGCGCTTCGTGGATGTTCGGGTCGAACTCGTCGCCGACCTCTCCGTACTGTTCGACGCCGATCTTGTTCAGCGATTCGACGAGCTTGTTCACGTGGGTCTCGAAAGGCCCGCTGACATCGCCGTTCTCGCGAGCGAGCTTGACCTCGTCGAGCACGGGGATCAGGGCCTCGACGGCCTTGATCGTGCCGCCGAGGGCCGCACGCTCACGTTCGCGGTCGGCCCGCATCCGGTAGGCCGCATATTCGGCGTTGATGCGCTTGAGGTCGGCCAGGTAGCCCGCCGCGTCCGAACCCGGTTCGGGCTCGGCCTCCGGCTCGATGTCCTCAAGCCCCGAGGCGTCGGCGGGGATGTCCACACCGAGGTCGCTGGCATCGGCTGCCTGTTCGGCATTCGGATCCGCGGTCGGCTCCTCGCCGGCCCCGGCCGAGGCCGACTGGGCGTCGGCCTCGGGACGGACCTCACCGGTGTTCGGATCGACCCGGCGCTTGTCGCTGAAGGTGAAGCCTGGCTCCTCGGACGACTTGTCGTTGCCCTCGGCAGTCATTACTTCTTCTCCTCATCCTCTTCGTCGACGACTTCGGCGTCGACGACATCGTCGTCTGCGCCTGCATCGGCGGTACCCTCACCGGCAGCTTCGGCGCCTTCGGCACCGCCCTGCTGGCTGTAGATGGCTTCGCCGATCTTCTGCTGGTTCTCCACAAGCTTGTCGTAGGCGGACTTCACGGCGTCGTCGTCTTCACCCTTGAGGGCTTCCTTGACGGCGTCGACATCGCCCTGCATCTCGGTCTTGAGCTCCTCGGGCAGCTTGTCCGCGTTGTCGGTCAGCAGCTTCTCGGTCTGGTAGGCGAGGTTCTCCGCGTTGTTGCGGACGTCGGCGGCCTCACGGCGCTTCTTGTCCTCTTCTGCGTGCTCCTCGGCCTCGCGGACCATGCGGTCGATGTCTTCCTTCGGCAGTGCGGAACCGCCGGTGATCGTCATCGACTGTTCGGTGCCGGTGCCCTTGTCGGTGGCCGACACGTGGACGATGCCGTTGGCGTCGATGTCGAAGGCGACCTCGATCTGCGGCACACCGCGCGGAGCCGGAGCGATGCCGGTCAGCTCGAAGGTGCCGAGGTTCTTGTTGTCGCGAGTGAACTCACGCTCACCCTGGAAGACCTGGATCGACACGGAGGGCTGGTTGTCCTCAGCGGTGGTGAAGGTCTCCGAACGCTTGGTCGGGATCGGGGTGTTGCGCTCGATGAGCTTGGTCATCACACCGCCCTTGGTCTCGAGTCCGAGCGAGAGCGGGGTGACGTCGATGAGCAGGACGTCCTTGCGCTCACCCACGAGGACACCGGCCTGCACGGCGGCACCGATCGCGACGACCTCATCGGGGTTGACACCCTTGTTGGGCTCCTTGCCTCCGGTGAGTTCGGTGACGACCTGGGTCACGCCGGGCATACGGGTCGAACCGCCGACGAGGACGACGTGGTCGATGTCGGACACGGAGACGCCGGCGTCCTTCATGACTGCATGGAAGGGAGCCTTGGTGCGCTCGAGGAGGTCCTTGGTCAGGTCCTCGAACTTCGCACGGGTGAGGGTCTCATCCAGGTGGATGGGGCCGTTCTCACTCATCGACAGGTACTGCAGCGAGATGTTCGTGCTGGTGGCCGAGGACAGTTCCTTTTTGGCCTGCTCAGCGGCTTCCTTGAGGCGCTGCAGAGCGGTGGCGTCCTTGGTCAGGTCGACACCGTAGTTGTTCTTGACCTGCTCGACCAGCCAGTCGACGATGCGCTGATCCCAGTCGTCACCGCCGAGGCGGTTGTCACCGGAGGTCGCACGGACCTGAATGGTGGAGAAGTCGTCCTCGTCCTTGGCAACCTCGAGCAGGGACACGTCGAAGGTGCCGCCACCGAGGTCGAACACGAGGATGAGCTCGTCTTCCTTGCCGCGCTCGAGGCCGTAGGCCAGAGCGGCAGCGGTGGGCTCGTTGATGATGCGCGAGACGTTGAGGCCGGCGATCTCACCGGCGTCCTTCGTGGCCTGGCGCTCAGCATCGTTGAAGTATGCGGGAACGGTGATCACCGCGTCGGTGACCTTCTCCTGCAGGTACTCCTCGGCGTCGTGCTTGAGCTTCTGGAGGATGCGGGCCGAGACTTCGGGAGCCGTCATCTTCTTGCCGCCGATCTCGGTGGACCAGTCGGTGCCCATGTGGCGCTTGACCGATGCGACGGTGTTCTTGATGTTCGTGACGGCCTGGCGCTTGGCGATCTCACCGACGAGGGAGTCGCCGTTCTTGTTGACCGCGACGACGGACGGGGTCGTGCGACCGCCCTCGGCGTTTGCGATGACCTTCGGCTCGCCGCCCTCGAGGACGGCAACGACGGAGTTCGTGGTTCCGAGGTCGATTCCGACTGCACGTGCCATAGTGTTCTCTCCTTTGTTCGTGAGTTCCTGCGACTCGAATGTGTGCGATCGGGCGGCTCCGACCCTTGGGTCAGAACCACTCGACCGCACACATTGAGCCAACTGGACTCAAGTATTCTCTTCGAGGTTTCGACCGTCAAGTCGACCTCATCAAAGTTGCGTACACCAGACTCAACTTTACTGAGGGCCGTTTTATTCCGGCGGGAGAGAAATTCTTTTCGCAGCCGACCGCAGACGCGCGAACTCGCCTTCGACACGCAATGACCGGAGGCCCAGCCCCGCCGGCCCTGCTGCCTGTCAGAGCCGGACAGAGGACAGAAGGCGAACAAACCACTAGTGGCCGCCGAGACCGCCTGTGAGCCGAGCATGGAACGCAGTCGTGAAGTCGTTCATGCCGACGAACTCCACGGACTTCCCGTGCTGCTCGTATTTCGTCTCGATCGTGTCGAGAGCGGCGACGGTCGACGCGTCCCAGATATGCGACTTCGTGAAATCGATGACGACCCGATCCGGATCATCAGCGTATTCGAACAGCGTCGTCAGGTCGTTGCTGGAGGCGAACAGCAGCTGCCCTTCGACTGCATAGTGCGCGACCTTCTGATCACCCTGCACCTGGATCTCACGCCGAACGTCGATGAGATGGGCAACGCGACGGACGAACATCACAGAAGCCACGAACACCCCGACGACGACACCGATGGCGAGGTTGTGAGTCGCGACGACCACAGCGACGGTGATGACCATGACGGCAGTTTCGCTCTTGGGCATTCGCTTGAGCGTGGCGAGCCTGATCGAGTGCCAGTCGAAGGTGCCGACCGAGACCATGATCATCACGGCGACGAGGGCCGCCATCGGAATGTCGGACACGACGTCGCCGAGCGCGACGACGAGGATCAGCAGGAACAGCCCGGCGAGGAAGGTCGATATGCGGGTGCGGGCGCCGGAGGCTCTGACGTTGATCATGGTCTGGCCGATCATGGCGCATCCGCCCATGCCGCCGAAGAACCCTGAAAGGATGTTCGCCACTCCCTGGCCCCAACCTTCGCGGGTCTTGTTCGAATGCGTGTCTGTGACATCGTCGACGAGCTTCGCCGTCATCAGTGATTCCATGAGTCCGACGAGGGCCATCGCCAGAGAGTACGGGGCGATGATCGTCAACGTCTCCCAGGTCAGGGGGACGCCGGGGATGAACAGCTCCGGCAGACTGCGGGGCAGCTCCCCCTGATCGCCGACGGTGGGGACGTTGATCGCGAAGGCCACGACAGCGACGATGATGATCGATATCAGCGGAGCGGGGACGACCTTGGTGATCTTCGGCATGACGATCATGATGACCAGACCGACTGCTACGAGCGGGTAGACCATCCAGGGCACATCGATCAGCTGTGGGAGCTGCGCCGAGAAGATGAGGATCGCCAAGGCGTTGACGAATCCGACCATGACGCTGCGGGGGATGAAACGCATCAGCTTCGCGGCACCGAACACGGCGAGCACGATCTGCAGCACTCCGGCGAGCAGGACGGTGGCGATGAAGTAGTCGATTCCGTATTCACGGGCCACCGGCGCGATGACGAGCGCGACCGCGCCGGTCGCGGCGGTGATCATCGCCGGGCGTCCGCCGACGAAGGCAATGGTCACGGCCATGATGAATGAGGAGAACAGGCCGAATTTCGGGTCGACGCCGGCGATGATGGAAAACGAGATCGCCTCAGGGATCAGCGCCAGCGCAACGACCAGTCCCGCCAGGACTTCTCGCACGAGTAGGCGCGGAGTCTTCAGTGCGGTCGCCACCGAGGGGTCGGGCAGGTAGCGGCTCCGATCGTCGGCGGTGGTCGTGTTCGTCGTCATGTTTGAGCCTCCAAGGCCGGGAGCACGTCAGGTGTGACACCACCTGAAAGAGGGATGCGGCTGCGCGAGGTCGGCATGCTCCCGCTTCACGCGAAAGGTGAAATCCCGGGACGCACCGCGCCGCCATACGGGCGCCGGAATCAACCTTAACGTAACGTAAGGGTTGGCGTGAATTGAGGAGAGTGTCGATGGCCGAGACCGGAATGATGCACATCGGAGAGCTGGCTGAACGCACGGAGCTGTCGCTGCGGACGATTCGCCATTACGACCAGATCGGCCTGCTGACTCCTTCGGGCAGGTCGGAGGGAGGTTTCCGCCTCTACACGGAAGACGATCACGACCAGCTGATGCTGATTCGCAGGATGAAGCCGCTGGGGTATTCGCTGGAGCAGATGGGTGACCTGCTCCGGGCACTGGAGAGTGCTCGCGGAAGCGAGCCGTCCCGGGCCGATGGAGCGAATGAGCTGGCGCAGTTTCTCGATGATGCTCACGAACGCCGCAGCAGACTCGCACGTCAGCTCGCCGCCGCAGATGAGTTCATCGATCAGCTCAACTCACGGATCACTGACTAGAGGAGCGACTTCGGGGAGCTGAGGATTCGACTCAATCGCCGAGGTGGTCCTCCAGATCGTCGAGGATCTGACCTGCTCCGGTGGGCCCGAGGCCGAGGAACCAGACATCATCGTTGACGCGGATGGCTCTGCCCTCTTTGACCGCGTCGAGCCCCTGCCACTGGCTCGACTCGAGCGCCTTCGCCTCACCTGTGGCACCAGGGTCGCCGTAGCTGGTGTAGAAGACATAGTCCCCGGCGGCCTGGTCGAGGTTCTCCGGGGAGATCTCGACGGCGAGTTCATCGACGTCCTGGTTCTTCGGGCGCTTGAAACCCGCGTCGCTCAGAATGACTCCGATGAGCGACTGATTCGCATAGAGGCGCAGGCGCTCGGGCATGAAGCGCACGAGCGAAATCGTCGGATCACCGTCGACAGAGTCCTTGAGCTCACCGGCCTCACGAGCGTAGTCCTCGAGTTCCTTCGTCGTCTCGTCTTCCATGCCCATCGCCTCACCGACGAGGCGGAAGTTCTCCTTCCACGGGAATCCCGGACGGATGGAAAACACCGTCGGGGCGATTGAGTCGAGCTCGTCGTAGAGCTTGTCGGCGCGAAGCTGACTGCCGAGGATGAGATCGGGTTCGAGCGAGGCGATCTTCTCGAGATCAAGCTCTTGAATCGTGCCGACCGTCTCGACTCCCTCGACCTGGTCTTCGAGGTAGCTCGGCACCGGACTGGCGCCTTCGGTCGTCACCATGCCGACGGGTGTGATGCCCAGCGACAGGACATCGTCGAGCTCTCCGGTGTCGAGAACGACGACTCGCTCGGGCTTCTTCTCGATCTCGGTCGTGCCGTTGGCATGCGTGACCGTTCGCGGGAAGACCCCGGCCTCGGCATCGCTGCCGAGCTTCGCGGTCTCCTCATCAGCAGTGCCGAAGTCTTTGCCGCCGACGGCGACGTCCTTGTTACTGGCATCCCCATCGGCGCCTTTGTCGTCCTCGGCAGCACAGCCGGTGGCGAGCAGAGCAAGAGTCAGTGCGGAGGCGGCCGCTGCGACCGCCCGATTCTTCAACGTCAGATTCACACAGATGAGCCTACCCTAAGCACTCACCTCGCTCGACACACCGCATCTTTCGCAGAGTCTCATCACGAATGCAGTATCCGAATCGGGAAATGGCGACGCCACCGCCGACGGTCAATGGCCCCTGACCATCACGGACGATGCCGGCCACGAAGTGACCATCGACGAAGCACCCGAATCGATCGTCTCCACTTCGGTGACCCTCACCGGCACCCTCCTCGCCGTCGACGCACCGGTCACTGCCTCCGACGCCACCGTGCCCAATTCCCCCGTTGCCGACGATCAAGGCTTCTTCACGCAGTGGAGCGACGTCGCGAAGGAGAAGGACGTCAATGCCCTCTACCAGGCCGACCCCGATGTCGAGGCCGTGCTCGCCGAGGAACCTGACCTCATCGTGGTCTCGAAGACCGGCCAGGACTCGGCGAACGCCATCTACGATCAGCTCAGCGACATCGCTCCGACCGTCGTCTTCGCCTACGGCGACAAGGACTGGCAGGAGGTCACGACTAAGCTCGGTGAGATGACCGGCCACGAGGATGAGGCGAAGAAGGTCAATGACGAATTCGGTTCCCGCGCCGAGGAGGTCAAATCCGCCATCGATGCCCCGAAGCAGCCGGTCACCGGCATGATCTTCAACGAGAAGGCCAAGGGCGGAGGATCCGGGGCCAGCGCGAACATCTGGACCCCGGAATCCGCTCAAGGCAAGCTCCTCCAAGAGGTCGGCTTCGAACTCGCCGAGGTCCCCGAAGGCACGGCCGGCCAAGGCGAAATGGGCAAACGCGCCGATATCGTCGAAGTCACCGGTGAGAACCTGTCGAAGGCCGTCACCGGCGAATCCGTGTTCCTGTTCAACGCGAACGAGAAGACCGCCGCGTCGTACGCGAAGAACTCGCTGGTCGAGAGCACACCGGCGGTGAAGAACGATGCCGTCTACCCGATGGGCCTCGACTCATTCCGCCTCGATTACTACTCCGCCACGAACGTCCTCGACCGCATCGAGGACGAATTCGGCAAGTGATCACCTGAACCCGAAACGGACGGCCGGCAACGACGATACTTCTCGCTGCAGGCCGTCCGTTCTCTGCCTATGGAGCCATCTGGGCGACCCCGGCGGGGCCGCCTCGGTGGTCGGATCGACCTCCGCGGGGCCGCCTCGGCGAATCAGCCCTTGGCCGGGCGGGAGCTGATGATCTCTGCGCGCTCGTCGCGGTTGAATTGACGCAGCTGGGTCACATGGGACGGGTTGAGCTCGGAGACATCGGCGACCTGGAGCAGTCGCATGGTGCGCTCGACCTGCTCGCCGAGGATCTCGATCGTCCGGTCCACACCTTCCCGACCGCCGGCCATGAGGCCGAAGAGGTAGGCGCGGCCGATGAGCGTGAAGTCCGCGCCCAGCGCCAACGACGCGACGATGTCGGCGCCGTTGCGGATTCCGGTGTCGATGATGATCTCCACGTCCTTGCCGATCTCGCGAGCCACCTCGGGGAGGAGTTCGAAGGGCACGGGCGCGCGATCGAGCTGGCGCCCGCCGTGGTTGGACAGGACGATCGAATCGACGCCGAGGTCGGCGAGCTTTTTCGCATCCTCGAGCGTCTGCACGCCCTTGACGGAGAATTTGCCGGGCCACATGGCGCGGATCTCAGCGAGGTCATCGAAGTTGATGGAGGGGTCCATCGCCGAATCGAGGAGCTCGCCGACGGTGCCGCCGGTCTCCGACAGGGAGGCGAATTCGAGCTTCGGGGTGGTCAGGAAGTCCCACCACCACCAGGGACGAGGGATGGCGTTGAGGATCGTCTGCGGGGTCAGCTGCGGCGGAATGGAGAAGCCGTTGCGCGTATCGCGCAGTCGGGCACCGGCGACGGGAGCGTCGACGGTGAAGAACAGGGTGTCGAACCCGGCGTTCTTCGCCCGCTCGACGAGGCCGTAGGAGATGTCGCGCTGCTTCATCACATAGAGCTGGAACCAATTGCGCCCGTGCGGGTTGGTCTTCTTGACGTCCTCGATCGACGTCGTGCCCAGCGTCGAGAGCGTGAACGGGATGCCTGCAGCGCCGGCGGCTCCGGCGCCGGCGGTCTCGCCCTCGGTCTGCATGAGTCGGGTGAAGCCGGTCGGCGCGATGCCGAAGGGCATGGCCGAGCTGCCGCCCATGATCTGGGTGGAGGTGTCGACGTTCGTGACGTCCTTGAGGATCGAGGGGTGGAACTCGATATCGCGGAAGGACTGGATCGAGCGTTCCATCGAGATCTCGCCCTCGGCGGCGCCGTCCGTGTAGTCGAACGCCGCGGCCGGGGTCCGGCGCTTCGCGATCTTGCGCAGGTCCTCGATCGTCAGTGCGTTCTCCAGGCGACGTTTCTTCGGGTCGAGTTCGATCTTCTTGAACTTCATCAGCTCGAAGATCTCGGCCGGCTGAGGAATCTGCCTCTTGACCATGTGATTCGCTCCTTCGGTTAGGCGGTGGTTGAGAAGTGGGTGGTGGCTGGTGCGGGTGGTCCGATCGGCAAGACGGCGCCGCGCGGATTCAGGAGCCGGGGACCATCCAGGACAGCACCGTCGACTGGAGTCCGACGAGCAGACACATAGCGACGAGCATGCCCAACGACCAGCCGATGACGCGGCGGAGGATCGAGGACTCCTTGCCGAGCAGACCGACGGCGGTGGCTGCGATGGTGAGGTTCTGCGGGCTGACCATCTTGCCGAGGACACCGCCTGAGCTGTTGGCGCCGACGAGCAGCAGCGGATTGAGTCCAGCCTCGTGCGCGGCGGTCTGCTGCAGAGTGGCGAACAGTGCATTCGCCGAGGTGTCCGAACCGGTGACAGCAGTGCCCAGCCAGCCCAGGATCGGCGAGAGGAAGGCAAAGAAGGCTCCGGTGCCGGCGATCCAGGTGCCGATGGTGATCGTCTGGCCCGAGAGGTTCATGACATAGGCCAGCGCGAGAACCGATCCGACGGTGAGGATCGAGAATTTCATCTTCACAACGTTGACGATGAAGACGTCGACGGCGTCTTTCGCCGACATCTTGTACACGATCGCGACGATGATACCGGAGATGAGCAGCAGAGTTCCGGGCGAAGACAGCCACTGGAAGTTGTAGACCGTGCTGGTCGAGACTTCGCCGGCGGCGTTGAGGATGTTCCCGTGCAGTCCGGGCCACGGAATCTTCACATCGGTCGATGCCAGCCAGTTGTTGAGTACCGGCACGAGCTTGGCCACGGAGAAGATGACGATCACCAGCAGGTATGGGAAGAGCGCAAGGAACACCCGGGCCCCTGTCAGCGGTGCGGTCTCCTTCTTCACATCGGTGGCAACGGCAGCAGAGGCACCGCCGGCATCGGGAGCATCGGCGCCTTCGTGTTCGCGCTCGTCGGCCATGCGGTCGAGTGCATCCTGACCGCCCTTCGGCTTCCAGAACCGGAGCATGATGACGACGGCGGCGAGGCCGACGAGGGAGGCGATGATGTCGGTGAGTTCGACGGAGAGGAATGTGGCCGAAACGTACTGCGCGAGGCCGAAGGCGATGCCCACGACGAGGGCAAGCGGCCAGATCTGCTTCAGCCCACGACGCCCGTCGACGAGCAGGACGAGGAAGAGCGGCACGACTGCGGCGAGGAACGGGGTCTGGTGACCGACCATGGCGCCGATGTCCTGGTAGTCGATTCCCGTCAGAGTGCCGGCGGTGATGATCGGGATGGCGATGGCGCCGAAGGCCACGGGCGCGGTGTTGGCGACGAGGACGACGACGGCCGCTCGCATAGCGGTGAAGCCGACGGCGACGAGCATGACACCGGTGATCGCCACCGGGGCACCGAATCCGGCGAGCGCTTCGAGGAGGCCGCCGAAGCAGAAGGCGACGATGATGGCCTGGATGCGCGGGTCATCGGAGATGACGTTGATGACCAGCCGCAAGTCCTCGAAGTGGCCCGAGCGCACGGTGAGTTCGTAGAGCCAGATCGCGGTGATGACGATCCACATGATCGGGAACAGTCCGAAGGCGAACCCCTGTGTCGCCGAGAGCGCGGCGAGTCCGACCGGCATTCCGTAGGCGGCGATCGCGACGATGAGAGCGACGCCGACGGCGGTCAGTCCGGCCCAATGGGCCTTCCATTTGAGTGCGCCGAGGGTGACGAAGATCGTCAGCAGCGGCAGGATCGCCAACAGGGACGACCACAGCAGGCTGTCGGCCACCGGTGCGATTTCAGGTGTGTACATGGCTTCTCCAAATCGGCCGGGCCTGCCCACATCGGGTCCGTTCCCCTGTGAACGCGCTCCGAACTCGAACGATCAGAATTTTCAGTATGGCCTTTATGAGGTCAGACCATTAATCTGAGCATAGGACGAGGGTGTGATCTGCGTCAACTGTCCATCCGGCAGCGGCTCCGGTCACGCCCACGAGCAGTGCGCAGAGAGGCATGACATGATGGCGCGGTGGAGACGACCATGAACGATGACACGAACGAGGTCCGCCCGGAACAGACAGTCAGCGCCGAGGCGGCCGACGGTCCCGAATGGAAACCCGTGAACCGGGCGAGCACCTATGAGCTCGTCATCGATGCCGTCGAAGAGCAGATCATGGCCGGTTCGCTGGGGGTCGGAGACCCTCTGCCTGCCGAACGGGACCTGGCGACGAAGCTCGGCGTCAGTCGCGCCAGTGTGCGCGAGGCGCTGCGCGTGCTCGACAGCCTCGGCGTCGTCCGTTCCTCGGGCGGGTCCGGCCGCGGCGCTGGCACGTTCATCGCCGCGATGCCCTCAGCTGCACTCACCCGGTTCCTCCGCCTTCATGTGGCGCTCACGAACTTCAGCATCGATGACGTGACGGAGACGCGCATCCAGCTCGAACGCTCGAGCGCGATCCTCGCGGCGACCCGAGCCGATAAGGACGCGCTGGCCGAGGTCAATGCGCAGCTGGCGATGATGGACACTCCCGGGATCAGCCTGGAGACCTTCAACGACGCGGACACCGCGTTCCACGTCGCCATCGCTCAGGCGGCTGGAAATCAGCTGTTCTCCGACCTCACCGGGGCCATCCGCACCTCTCTGCGGAAGTCGATCTTCTCCTCATTCAGCCGCGTCGACGACCAGCAGGCGCTGATGGCGAAGCTGCAAGCCCAACACCACGGGATCATGGACGCCATCACCGCCGGTCGCGCCGAGGAGGCTGCAGCACTGACCGAGGAACACATCCGCTTCGCCGCTTCACGCCTCCCCGGCCTCTCCGAAACCTAACCCACCCCAATTGCTACCTGACG